>NZ_JAUBUB010000012.1:0-73467 GCF_036705265.1 Microcoleus sp. B4-C2 | reverse complement strand
CCATGCCACGAAGCCCAGAAAGTTTTTGTTAGGTGGCAAATTCGACTGGATCACGGGCGGGACGCCCATGCCACGAAGCCCAGAAAGTTTTTGTTAGGTGGCAAATTCGACTGGATCACGGGCGGGACGCCCATGCCACGAATCCCAGAAAGTTTTTGTTAGGTGGAAAATTCGACTTTTTGTTCGGATTTTGGCTGATTTTCGGGTTCGGAAACTGTTGGTTCGGGAGGGGCTAATTCGCTGGTTGGCTGGCTAGGAGTTTCAGCGGCAACTGGTGGCGTTGGCGGTACAAGATTGGGAGATTGTTCTGGTATCGCGGGAGCGACTACTTTTGGTACTGGAGCTTTTTCTGTTATTTCTGGCAGGGTTGGCGGATATGAAGGAGTAGCAGATTGGGGTTCTTCACGCAAGAAGTTGCGGAACCGATTGTAGTATCCTTTATATTCCTGTTTTTTTGTTTGGGGAGATTCTGTTGGGGTCGGTTCTATTACTGGAATTGGTTCTACAATTTTAGGGGTTTCTAACGGTGGAGTTGCTGTCGGTGTCGGTTCTATTACTGGAATTGGTTCTACAATTTTCGGCGCTTCTAACTGTGGAGTTGCTGTTGGTGTCGGTTCTATTACTGGAATTGGTTCTACAATTTTCGGCGCTTCTAACTGTGGAGTTGCTGTTGGTGTCGGTTCTATTGCTTGAATGGGAGCAACTTCGGGAGCGACTGTGGGCTCTAAGTTCGGTTGGGTAACAGGGGTTTCTGGAAGCGTGGGTGAGGGTTGGACAACTGGTGTTTTTTCTAATGCAGGTGTCGGTGTCGGTTCGGGGGTTGGGGTTGGTGTGGGAGCGGGGGCTTGGTAGGTACGATCGACTATACCGCGAGTTTCTGCGGCTGTTAGTTCGCCCCGCACTAATTTAGAAAGAGGCTCTTGACCAAGGGGTTGGAAATTTATCAGTCTGACTGTATTATTAAAGGCGTTTTTGACGATATTTCCCCGTTCGTCAATTAATTCTAGCTGTACCCAGTTTTTCCCTGATTTGAATCCTTTAAGATATATAGGTTGCCACTGGTCGATCGCAAAGCTTTGGCCGTTGACTGTGGCTCGAATTTTCCAATCGAGTATTTCATCTTGGGAATTTTCTTGCGCCACTTCGTGCGGAGGGGCATTTGTCAAGTAAAAGTCGAGCAGGATGGGTTCTGCCCCGTAGCTGCCTTGGGGGCTGTTGTACGTTAATAGGGGCAATGTTCGATCGGGATTATTATTGTCTGTTTTGGTAAAAACGTGAAAGGTGGTTTGAGCTGCGGCACCTTCGTTTTTAAAGCTTTCTTCCCAAGGGCGAGCGGCAAACACTTGCAGGGTATGGGTTCCGGGTTCTAAATTCGACAGCGTTAAAGGTTGGTTGATGTCGTAAACTGCTGCATAAGGTTGGTTGTCTAATAAAACTTGCAGATGGGGGCCCAAACCCAAGTTTGCATCTTTGAAAATGGGCAAGTCCTTCACTTGGAACTCAACAGATACATTTATATCCTGAAGCACTTCGTCAGGTTTTGGATTCAAAATACTAATTTGAGGCTGGTAGATTTCTAGAGCCTGACGCAGTTGTTGAATGGCTTCTGGGGGAGAAACCTCTGAGATTCTGTTTACTGGGGCGGTAGCTGAGCCGCTCTTGTTCCCTGGTTTGGGCAATTCGGGATTGCCCGCGCCACAACTTGCTAAACCCAACATTAATATTGCTGCTGCCAACAATGCCAGCAGCCTGCCCGCAACCGTTCTGTGCCAATTGATCCCAATCACGCAACCATACTCCTAGAAGCCTTCTCATAGGGAACTATAGCCCAAAAATGAATTTAGTATTGGGGAATTGCCGGCTTTGGAATTCCAAAGCCGCGTAGGAACCCGGATTGAGGCAGCAGCGGGCAACCCATCCTCTCCTACTCTTAATTGCTGCAGCCTTTTTCCCAAACATATATCTACAAATGAGTATTCCTAAATTACCTTATCTTTGAGTTTTGTAAAGTTAATGGCAGTACCCCTTGACTTTTTAGAGCGACTGTGGGATTTAAAGGCGTTATTACATCAAGAATAGAGGCTTTTTTAAGTATTGTTAACAAGCGATTAATACTCCTCTAGCAAGCTTATAATTCATAAAACTCCCTCAAAAGGAGCAGCAGTATCAAGTCTGAATCAAGGACGCGATCGGCGGCTCCAGATAGCGAGAAGAGTTGGCAGTACCCAGGCACATTGTTAGCGACACTGGGAAACTGGCTTCTTCACAGAAGCAAAATGCTTGGGGAGACGATGCACCTGCGTCTAGCTCTGCAAAGAGTAAAGTGCAGTGAAGTGTCGGCTTTTTCGAGAATCCCCCGCCTAATCAAGCGTGGGGAGTGTCCGGTACAGTGTTCAGTTCTCGTTCCTTGTCTTACCGAGAGGAGAGTCTTCATGACCATTAGTCCTCCAGAGCGAGAGGTAAAAGCTAGGGTAGTAGTCGATAAAAATCCGGTTCCAACTTCTTTCGAGAAGTGGTCAAAACCCGGTCATTTTGATCGCACTCTAGCTAAGGGGCCAAAAACCACCACTTGGATTTGGAACCTCCACGCTAACGCTCACGACTTTGACAGTCATACAAGTGACTTAGAAGACGTTTCGCGCAAAATCTTTAGCGCTCACTTCGGCCACTTGGCAGTAATCTTCGTATGGTTGAGCGGCGCATATTTCCACGGCGCTAAATTTTCCAATTACGAAGCTTGGCTGACAAATCCTACAGCCATCAAGCCCAGCGCTCAAGTGGTCTGGCCGATTTTTGGTCAAGAAATTTTAAATGCAGATGTAGGCGGCGGCTTTCACGGGATTCAGATCACCTCTGGTCTATTCCAATTGTGGCGCGCCAACGGCATCACTAACTCATACCAGCTATATTGCACTGCGATCGGCGCCCTGGTAATGGCAGCTTTGATGCTGTTTGCCGGTTGGTTCCACTATCACGTCCGCGCTCCGAAACTGGAATGGTTCCAGAACGTGGAATCGATGATGAACCACCACTTGGCAGTTTTGTTAGGCTGCGGGTGCTTGGGCTTCGCAGGACAACAAATTCACGTGGCTCTGCCGATCAATGCTTGCATGGACGCGATCGATGCAGGTGCACCGCTGACAGTCGGCGGTAAGCTGATCAAAACAGTTGCCGACATCCCCCTGCCGCACGAGTGGATTTTGACACCGGGCTTGATGGCTGACATCTACCCGAGTTTCGCTAAAGGTTTAACCCCCTTCTTCACCCTCAACTGGGGCGCATATACAGACTTCCTGACCTTCAAAGGCGGTCTGAACCCCACCACAGGCGGTTTGTGGCTGACTGATACAGCACACCACCACTTAGCTTTGGCAGTGCTATTCATCGTCGCTGGTCATATGTACCGGACGAACTGGGGCATCGGCCACAGCATGAAAGAAATCCTAGAGAACCACAAAGGCCCCTTCACTGGTGAAGGTCACAAAGGTCTCTACGAAATCCTGACTAATTCTTGGCACGCGCAACTGTCGATTAACTTGGCACTGATGGGCTCTTTGAGCATCATCGTCGCCCAACATATGTACGCGATGCCTCCGTATCCGTACATCGCGACCGACTACCCAACTCAGCTATCCCTGTTCACCCACCACATGTGGATTGGCGGATTCCTGATTGTTGGAGCAGCCGCTCACGGAGCAATCTTCATGGTTCGGGATTACGATCCCGCTGGAAATGTCAACAACTTGTTGGATCGCGTGATCCGTCATAGAGATGCGATTATTTCCCACCTGAACTGGGTTTGTATATTCTTGGGCTTCCACAGCTTCGGTTTGTACGTTCACAACGACACAATGCGGGCTTTCGGTCGTCCTCAAGATTTGTTCTCGGATACCGGGATTCAGTTGCGTCCGATATTTGCCCAGTGGGTGCAAAACATCCACGCTTTGGCTCCGGGCACAACAGCGCCTAATGCTACGGAAATCGTTAGCCACGCTTTTGGCGGCGGTGCAGTAGTAGTCGCCGGCAAAGTAGCGATGATGCCGATCGAGTTGGGTACGGCGGATTTCATGATCCACCACATCCACGCTTTCACCATTCACGTTACAGTCCTGATTCTCTTGAAGGGCGTGTTGTTTGCACGCAGTTCTCGCTTGGTTCCTGACAAAGGCAACTTGGGCTTCCGGTTCCCTTGCGACGGCCCAGGCCGTGGCGGCACCTGCCAAGTTTCTGGTTGGGATCACGTGTTCCTAGGCTTGTTCTGGATGTACAACTGCATCTCGATCGTGATTTTCCACTTTAGCTGGAAAATGCAGTCGGACGTGTGGGGAACAGTATCGCCAGACGGCACAATTTCTCACATTACCGGTGGCAACTTCGCACAAAGTGCGATCACGATTAACGGCTGGCTGCGGGACTTCCTTTGGGCGCAAGCTTCTCAGGTGATTCAGTCCTACGGTTCGGCACTGTCGGCCTACGGTCTGATGTTCCTAGCTGGACACTTCGTCTTCGCCTTCAGCTTGATGTTCCTGTTCAGCGGCCGCGGCTACTGGCAAGAACTGATTGAGTCGATTGTTTGGGCTCACAACAAGCTCAAGGTAGCTCCGTCGATTCAGCCTCGCGCTCTGAGCATTATTCAGGGTCGGGCTGTGGGTGTAGCTCACTACCTCCTAGGAGGAATTGTCACTACGTGGGCATTTTTCCTAGCGCGAATCATTTCGGTAGGGTAAACTACCCCTAGGTTTTGGATTCTCGATTTGGGAGGAATCTCAAATCGAGAATCCAAACTCCGAACCGAATCCCTTCAATTTTGTTCAGGATTCAGGATTAATCAAGGCTTATGGCAACGAAATTTCCAAAATTTAGCCAAGACCTTGCCCAAGACCCGACCACACGGCGGATCTGGTACGGGATTGCCACAGCACACGACTTTGAAAGCCACGATGGCATGACCGAAGAAAATCTTTACCAAAAGATTTTTGCTTCTCACTTCGGCCACGTAGCAATCATTTTCTTGTGGACATCGGGCAGCCTGTTCCACGTAGCATGGCAAGGTAACTTTGAACAGTGGATTAAAGACCCTCTAAACGTCCGCCCGATCGCTCACGCGATTTGGGACCCGCAATTCGGCGCTCCTGCTGTAGAAGCTTTCACTCAAGGGGGCGCTTCTAACCCGGTGGATATCTCTTACTCCGGTGTCTACCATTGGTGGTTCACCCAAGGGATTCGGACAAACGCCGACCTGTATCAAGGAGCTATCTTCTTGTTACTGCTGGCCGCTGTATTCCTGTTCGCAGGTTGGTTGCACCTCCAACCGAAGTACCGCCCCAGCTTGTCTTGGTTCAAAAATGCTGAATCTCGCCTCAACCACCACTTGGCTGGTTTGTTCGGTGTCAGCTCTTTGGCTTGGACTGGTCACATGGTTCACGTTGCTATCCCCGAATCTCGCGGACAGCACGTAGGTTGGGACAACTTCCTGTCTACCCCACCTCACCCGGCCGGTTTGGCTCCGTTCTTCAGTGGTAACTGGGGCGTATACGCCGAGAATCCAGATGCAGCAAACCATGTCTTCGGTACTTCCGAAGGCGCTGGAACCGCAATTCTGACTTTCTTGGGTGGCTTCCACCCTCAAACAGAATCCCTGTGGCTGACAGACATCGCTCACCACCACTTGGCGATCGCAGTTCTGTTTATCGTTGCCGGTCATATGTACCGGACTAACTTCGGTATCGGTCACAGCATCAAAGAGATGTTGGATTCTAAGGCTGGTTTGGTCGGCGGCAAGAGTGAAGGACAGTTCAACTTGCCTCACCAAGGCTTGTATGAAACCTACAACAACTCGCTGCACTTCCAACTGGCATTTCACCTCGCTGCTTTGGGTGTAATTACCTCCTTGGTAGCACAGCATATGTACGCGATGCCTCCCTACGCTTTTATAGGTAAGGACTTCACGACTCAGGCTGCGCTTTACACTCACCACCAGTACATTGCTGGATTCATCATGGTCGGCGCTTTCGCCCACGGAGCTATCTTCTTGGTGCGGGACTACGATCCTGAAGCAAATAAAGGCAACGTGCTCGATCGCGTGTTGCAGCACAAAGAAGCGATTATCTCTCACTTGAGCTGGGTGTCGCTGTTCTTGGGCTTCCACACTCTCGGCTTGTACGTTCACAATGACGTTGTAGTTGCTTTCGGAACTCCTGAAAAGCAAATCTTGATTGAACCAGTGTTCGCACAGTTCATCCAAGCTGCTCACGGCAAAGCTCTCTACGGCATGGACGTGCTGTTGTCTAACCCTGACAGCATTGCTTCTACCGCTTGGCCGAACTACGGCAACGTATGGCTCCCAGGCTGGTTGGATGCGATTAACAGCGGTACTAATTCTCTGTTCTTGGCGATCGGACCTGGCGATTTCTTGGTTCACCACGCGATCGCACTAGGCTTGCACACCACCACCTTGATCTTGGTCAAGGGCGCTCTGGATGCACGCGGTTCTAAGCTGATGCCGGACAAAAAAGACTTCGGTTATGCTTTCCCTTGCGACGGCCCCGGCCGTGGCGGTACTTGCGACATCTCTGCTTGGGACGCCATGTACCTGTCTGTATTCTGGATGTTGAACACCCTAGCTTGGGTAACGTTCTACTGGCACTGGAAGCACCTAGGCATCTGGCAAGGTAATGTGGCTCAGTTCAATGAGTCTTCTACCTACCTGATGGGCTGGTTCCGCGATTACCTCTGGCTGTATTCTTCTCAGTTGATCAACGGTTACAACCCGTATGGTACTAACAACTTGTCAGTCTGGGCTTGGATGTTCTTATTCGGACACCTTGTTTGGGCAACTGGTTTCATGTTCCTGATCTCTTGGAGAGGTTACTGGCAAGAGTTGATCGAGACTTTGGTTTGGGCTCACGAGCGCACTCCTTTGGCTAACTTGGTTCGCTGGAAAGACAAGCCTGTTGCTTTGTCCATCGTCCAAGGTCGTTTGGTTGGCTTAGTTCACTTTACTGTGGGCAACGTCCTCACTTACGCGGCCTTTGTAATTGCCTCGACAGCCGGGAAATTCGGGTAACTCTGAACTCTGGTTTCTAGGTAATTAACTAAAATCCCCTGCCTTCTGGCGGGGGATTTTTTTGTATATTTCTGTAAGGAATTACCGCATAGGAAACAGTGGTATAAAGAAGAGAACGCATCATATATTCATGTTCCTATTATCGTGTCTCAATTATTCAACCGCATCCCTGGACGAACCTATTTATTACTAGCAATCCTCATTTTTGCTGCCTCTAACTCTGTCATTCGCAAACTGACCGATTTAGGAGCGCAGAATGCGATCGACGGCAGAAATTTGATTTCACTTTGTAATGTTTTATTTGTAGGGAATCTCTGCGCGTTAGCAGTTTTATTCCTGGTTTATCGCCAGCAATGTACAGTGCAAAATTTCCGATCGATTCCCAGTAAAACATGGTGGGGGTTGATCGCAATTTCTTTGCTATCTGGGGCATTGGCTCCAGCCTTAACTTTTATGGCGTTGGATTTAACCGCTGTCAATAATGTGGTACTGATTGGACGCATCGAGCCGCCTCTGATTTTAGCGCTGTCCATTCTAATTTTGGGCGATCGCGTCAATCTTTGGGTGATTGCGGGGGCGATGGTTTCGTTTGTCGGTGTTGCACTGACTATTGTATTGCAAGCCCCGACTACCGATATGATGGGCATGGGCGGATTGACGATCGGCAGAGGCGAATTCATGGCAGCATCCGGGGCGATCGCGTTAGCCATTTCGACGATTATTAGTAAAGTCACGCTCAAACAAATTCCGTTAGGATTGTTCTCTATTATCAGAACAACACTGGGAACAGTTGTTTTCTTTATTGTCGTTTTAATCTTATATACTCCCACCCACTTTATCGATGTTTTTGCGCCCTTCCTCTGGCAGTGGATGCTCGTCTATGGTGCGATTATTGTTGTTGGCGGACAACTGTGCTGGTTTAATGGACTAAAAACGACGGGCGCTGCAGATGTATCCCTCGCCAGTTCGTTTAGTCCGATCGCGGGGATTTTAGCCGCCTATTTGATTTTATCGGAAACGCCCACAACAGCTCAATACATCGGCGGCAGCATCATTTTAATCGGGATCGTTCTCAATCAAATTGGTGTTTTTCGCAACCAAACCCAATCCGCGCCTCAACCTCCTGTAAGTCCGGCAAAAGAGATGGATATGGAAGTGGGATTCAAAGGGATTTAATGGTTACTAGCTGGCCTTAGTTAAGGGGCGATCGAGTCAAAATTTAAAAGGGATTGGAACATAAGCTGTTCTCCATTTAAATTGTGTGTCAAAAATCACTCAAATTATTGTGGGATGGGCACGCGAGCCCGTCCCGAATATGCAATTTAAACGCGCAACAGCTTACCAAGAAATTGGGTCTAAAGCCCCGTCCTTATAGGACGGCTTTAATTACAGACACTGTGAAGATTAGTTAAAGATACAGACTTGCAAATCAAAGTTTCTGTAATAGTGGTAGACTATTGAAATGATAGTATTAGAGTTTAAGTTGAAGGGCAAAGCGGAGCAGTATCGAATCATCGACAACATGATTCGGACGGCTCAATTTGTGCGAAACAAAACTCTTAGACATTGGATAGATAATCAAGGGATTAAGCTAGTAGACCTGTACAAACAATGCGCCGTTATGGCAAAAGAGTTTGAATGGGCAGGTAAGCTTAATTCGACGGCACGTCAGGCTTCCGCCGAACGTGCCATTTTTGCTATCCAGCGTTTCTTTGCTAACTGCAAAGCTAAGAAGCCAGGAAAAAAAGGATACCCGCAGTTCAAGAAACATACTCGCTCTGTTGAGTACAAGCAGTCCGCTTGGTCGCTTTCTAGTGACAAAAGATGCCTAACATTTAAAGATGGATTTGCTGCTGGGAGATTCAAGTTAATCGGTAGTCGGGATTTGCATTTTTATGCGCCTGATGAGATTAAACGAATTAGGATTGTGCGCCGTGCCGATGGCTACCACGCCCAATTCTGTATCAACGTGGAGCGGAAAGAGGAACTTGTTCCGACTGGTAAGGTTATTGGAATAGACGTGGGATTGAACCACTTTTATACTGATAGCGACGGCGAAACAGTTCCTAATCCTCGCTACCTCCGAAAGAGTGAAAAAGCTTTGAAGAGATTGCAGAAGCGAGTTTCTCGGAAAAAGAAAGGTTCCAAGAACCGGAAAAAGGCGATCAACAAGTTAGGAAGAAAACACCGGAAAGTCAGCAGGCAGCGTAAAGACTTCGCCATAAAGACGGCGTTGTGCGCGGTAAAATCTAACGATTTTGTAGCCTACGAAGACCTTCAGGTTCGGAATATGGTTAAAAACCACAAGCTCGCTAAATCAATCAGCGATGCAGCCTGGTCACTATTTGCTCAATGGTTAGAATATTTCGGGAAAGTGTACAGCAAAACAGTCATTGCTGTTCCACCACAGTACACCTCTCAGAACTGTTCAAATTGCGGCAATCTAGTCAAGAAAACCCTGTCAACTCGAACCCATATTTGTGGTTGCGGTACGATATTGGATCGCGACCACAATGCTGCGTTGAACATTTTGGCGAAAGGGTTAAAGCAGGCAAAATTTAATTTAAATACGGCGGGGCACGCCGGAATTCACGCTGGGGGACAGACCGATCTCTACTCGCTGGTGGTGACATCAACAAGCAAATCGACTGGATGATCCAAGAATCCCCGCGCCTTCAAGGCCGGGGAGTGTCAAAATAAGTAACCCTAGAAGTTGATATTCGTAACAGTCCGATTAATGTTCATCGGCGCCAGAAGGCGAAGTGGTTGGCTGAGTCTGTTAAGCACGAATAAAAGTTCAATTTTATGAAACCTGTTCTGAATAAAGGGCAACTGACAACCTGGAAAGACGATCGGGGGTTTGGCTTCATTAAACCGGATGATGGCAGTAAAGAAGTTTTCTTGCATATCAGTGCGCTGAAGGAAGCAAGTCGCCGCCCAAAAGTCGGAGATACGATTTTGTACGAGCAAGTTGCTGAAACAGACGGGAAAGTACGTGCAACTAGAGCATCAATTCAAGGTGTTGCACCTCGAAATGAACCAACAAAGCAGAAACCACAGAAACGCGGTGTACTCAAAACAGTTTTTGGTATTGGGATTCTGGCTGTCATTGTGGTTCTTACAATGGAGTTTAGTCCTAGTCGTTCACCTTCTCCAATTACATCGATCGCAAAACCAGGATGTACTATCAAAGGCAACATCTCGATCGATACAGGCAATAAGGTTTATCACCTTCCAGGCATGGAAGATTACGAATCAACAGTTATCGATCCAGCTAGCGGTGAGAGATGGTTTTGCACAGAGTCAGAGGCGATCGCCAATGGTTGGCGTAAAGCACCGAGGTAGCCCCAGCATCCCAACAACCGCGCTGCACCGCAACGAATTGCTCAAGGAAGAAGCAAGAAGTTGATATCGCCGTTTTTGCTATGGTGGATTTACTTGAGCCCCCAATTAACGATGCAACTCTACGTCGAAAGCAAAAGAAAGAAAATTGACGTGATACGCAGCCAATATTCTCAAGCCCCGATTGTTGATATTACATCGAAAGCTGATCGACCTTGGATAAAGTTGAGTCCATTTTTGCCGTAAAGATTACACTGTTGACCTGGTTTCCCTGAGCTTCAAATCTCCCCATTCATCTGCATTTGATGCACCTTGTCCGCCAACTCTTGGCGGCTTTCCTTATCGAGTGCATCAATTGCCAGCATTCCCAAATACACTACTTCTTTCTGAGTTAGTCTGGTCGCTAGCGCTTGTTTTTGAATGACTTCCTTGATCACGGAACTGACCGCGATCGCAGTATTAGTTTTAGCCACGAAGAATAATCAACTATTAATAACAACTTTCCTTGATGTTAGCATCCTCAGTCCGATTAAGTACAGTAATGTTTGACTAACTACAGTTAATCATGCTATAGTGTAAAAAATAAAAAAAAGCGATCGCCCCCGGTCTAGACAACTTAAGGGCGATCGACCTATTCCTCCAAAACCTCAACCAAATCCTCAATCATCACATCAAAAGTCCGAGCTAATTTCAGCAGCAAAGTAAAGTCAACCGTTGTCAGCCCTGGACAGCGAGCATAATGCTTGACCGTGTTGTATACCACTCCAGAACGTTCTGAAACTTCCTTGAATGTCCAACCTTTCTCTGCTGCTAGTTCTCTGACTTTAATTCTGACTAAACCCATGCTTGACAATGGGTGCTATAACACCTTAGAATAATTTTATCTAAAAAGCCGATCGCCCCCCGGTCTGGACAACTAAAGGGCGATCGTCTTTAAAACTTAAATAGACAGTTACTAGCTGTCTGAATAACCATGATAGCAGCATTTGGGCTAAAATCAAGCACCTTCGCCTGCTCCAAAATAATCCACAAGTCCCCAGTCCTTCATCCGCTGGCAAGATTTGTCACAGAAGAAACTGTTGCACTGCTGTTCAATATCTCAACAGACCAGATTTACCGCATCGAATGCTGTCGCCACATGGTCTACGTCCACGCTAAAGGCATCAGTCGGTTTGTCAGTTATGCCGATTTTCCGCCAATTTTAGAAGTAGAATTACCGAAACTTCAAGACTTTGGCAGATGGTACAAACGCTGGAAAGGCAAAAAAGCACCTGATTTTTGGACACAGTTTTATATACATCAATTCAAAAACGCTATTACTGTGGATAAACAGTTGTCATGGGGCCTCTTGGTAGCTGTAGTCAAATCCCTATTCTCAGAAACAGCTTTGCAACAACTGCGAGATGCTTATTTATACGAAAAATATAGGCGGGAAAATTTTTGAATATGCGATAGCCCCGAACCTCACTTCACCAAAAGGGCGTGAAGCGTAGCTATCCCGTAGGGAATCGCCCTTTTCCCCTCAAATCTCGCCCTTTACCTGCATCTGATGCACCTTATCAGCCAACTCTTGTAAGCGCTTTTCGTCTAACTCGTCGATCGCCAGCATCCCGACATAGATGATTTCCTTCAGCGTTAGCCTGGTTGCTAGCGCCTTTTTCTGCACAAGTTCCTTAATTATGGGGCTAACCCCAATGGCGGTACTGGCTCTAGTCACAAAGGTAACGGGAGATTAACAACTTAGACTAAATCTTAGCACCTTTAAGCTGAGCTTTTATCTGCGATGCCAACTGCTTAAGCGCGTCTTGACAAGACGAGACACAAGGGTTTATAGTGGAAAAGTGGAAAGGTTGATCGCCCTATTCCTCCAAAACCTCAACCAGATCCTCAATCATCACATCAAAAGTCCGAGCTAACTTCCGCAGGCAAGTAAAGTCAACCATTGCCATTTCAGGACGACGAGCATAGCTTCTGACAGTGCTATAAATTACCCCGGAACGATCGGATACTTCCTTAAGCGTCCAGCCCTTCTCCGCCGCTAGTTCCCGAATTTTTAGCCTGACTAAACCCATGCTTGACAGTTGATGCAATTCTTAGGTTGACTCACCATGATATCTGAAAATCAGTCAATATCGTGGGCGATCGACCTATTCCTCCAAAATCTCCACCAAATCCTCAATCATTACGTCAAACGTGCGAGCCAACCTGTGCAAGTAGGCAAAATTAACGGTTGTCATGCCTTGACATTGGGCGTAGTTTCTGATGGTGCTGTAACCAACGCCCGATCGATCGGAAACTTCCTTAAGTGTCCAGCCGTTCTGGGCCGCAAACTCCCGAATCCGCAACCTCACTAAGCCTTTGCTCATACTGACTTGACAAATGACAATCTGCTGTCGTTTAATATTAGATATCTGAAAAAGCGATCGCCTCACGTCTGGACAACTAAGGGCGATCGCCTATTAAACCTAATCAGGACAGATAATCTCTGTCCTGCACATCTACAACAAAAAGATGTACACACCTACAATCAAGAGATGCGTCTATTATGATATCAGAAACTCCGGCAAAATCGCGGACGATCGACCTATTCCTCAATAATCTCCACCAAGTCCTCAATCATCACATCAAAGGCCCGCGCTAACTTGTACAGGGC
Source organism: Microcoleus sp. B4-C2 (assembly GCF_036705265.1). Classification (NCBI taxonomy): domain Bacteria; kingdom Bacillati; phylum Cyanobacteriota; class Cyanophyceae; order Oscillatoriales; family Microcoleaceae; genus Microcoleus; species Microcoleus sp. B4-C2. The sequence continues at coordinate 60,406 of NZ_JAUBUB010000012.1, read as the reverse complement.
GGTAAAGTCAACCATTGATATTTCTGAACGACGAGCATAGCTGGTTATGGTGCTATAGATCACGCCCGATCGCTCAGCCACCTCCTTGAATGTCCAGCCTCTCTCGGCCGCTAGCTCTCGCACTTTAACTCTGACTAAACCCATGCTTGACAAATAATGCAGTTGCGTTTTAAGATAATTGCATCTAAAAAAGCGATCGCCCCCGGTCTAGACAACTTAAGGTCGATCGACCTATTCCTCCAAAACCTCAACCAGATCCTCAATCATCACATCAAAAGTCCGAGCTAACTTCCGCAGGCAGGTAAAGTCAACCATTGCCATTTCAGGACGACGAGCATAGCTTCTGACAGTGCTATAAATTACCCCGGAACGATCGGATACTTCCTTAAGCGTCCAGCCCTTCTCCGCCGCTAGTTCCCGAATTTTTAGCCTGACTAAACCCATGCTTGACAGTTGATGCAATTGCGTCGTACAATTTTATATGTAAAGAGCGATCGCCCCCCGGCCTGGAAAACTAAAGGGCGATCGTCTGTAAAACCTAATCTGGACAGATTATTTCTTTCTATCAAAAAGTGCATTTGCCATATCCAGAAGTCTACTAACCATATCCAGAGGTGTACTAGCCATGATATCAGAAACTCCGGCAAAATCGCGGACGATCGCAGAATCCAGAATAATTCACAAATCGCCAATCCTGCATCCGCTGGCGAGATTCGTTACCGAAGAAACAGTTGCACTCCTCTTCAATATCACAGCAGACGAGATTTACCGCATCGAATGCTGTCGCTACATGGTTTACGTGCACGCCAAAGGCATCAGCCGCTTTGTCAGCTACGCCGATTTTCCCCCGATTTTAGCAGTAAAGCCGATCGCACTTCAAGATTTTGGCAGATGGTACAAACGCTGGAAAAGCAAGCAAGCACCAGCATTTTGGACGAAATTTTACACCCACAAGTTCAAAAAAGCTGTTTCCGTTGACAGCTTGCTAGAGTGGGGCCAATTGGTAGCTACTGTTAAATCGGTCATTTCTGGGCCCGCGCTGCAACAGCTACGAGATGTCTATGCCCAAGAAAAAGATTTGATGGAGAAATTTTAAAGTGCGATCGACTTAATCCTACTTGAACTTTCAATTAAATTTTAAAACACTTCATCTTCGATTCCCAGCCACCATTCCCCCAGATTCATTAAATCTTTGTGGATATCGGTAAGTTCTGTCATATACTCTTCAGCAGAAATCTCCGATCGCCTTTCTTGCAATTTTTTCAGCCGCAGTTGCACCAACAGCCAAGGTTTGGAAATCCCATCGGTTGCTTCGATATATTTGGCTAGCTGTTTGCTGTCCATAGTTATTGATTATTTTTTATATCGGAATGATTAAACCGCAGAGAACGCAGAGAACGCAGAGGAAGAGAAGAGAGAGATGAATAATTCTGAGACCAACTAATCTAATATTATAGGACTTTTGAAACGGCTTAAAAAGCTCTGATTTTTCCCAGTCGGTTTCAACCGACTTGAGCTTTGAGCCAGGGGTTTCAACCCCTGGCGGACTAACGGATTGGCGGACTTGGAAGCTAAGATGTCTCCCGCAAACATCTTTTACCTATAATCCGAAGTCTGAATATTCTTGAGCTTCGCAGCATATTTCATGCCGTATTCCGGGCGACAGAAGCGATCGATCTGAGACTCAAAGAAAGCCCGATTTGCCTTCAAATGCTTTGGATTCGGGTCATCTAAAGGATACAAAAGAGCAGTCCGTAACGCTTGAATCACCGCCGAAGTTACGCAGTACATCGATCGCTGGAATGTCACCCCAATTTGATTTAGGATATCATCTTCGCCGCGACAGCGCTGTTTGTAGAAATCCATCAAATAAGGCGGCAGGAAATGCAGCATATCTTGTGCTAGCAAAGTCGGCGGAATCCCCGCCGTACCTACCGGGAATTTGTCTGCATACAAAACTCCGTAGTGGAAGTCTTTTTGGTCGTCAGGAACTTCTCTAGCTTGAGCGTTGTAAGATTTGGTGCCTCGGAATGGCGAAGTGCGATAAAATACAGCTTCCACGTAAGGTAACGCTGCTTCGTAAAGCCAAGTGAAACCTTTAGATTTGGGGATGATTTCGTAGGTTTCACCGTCGATTTGGACATGGTGGTAAATGGGCCTTCCGGCGATCGCAAATATGCCATTTACTAGGAAATCCATCGCCTGCGGGACTGTGGTAATTTTCCCTTCGTCGTACAAGTCGGAAACTTCAAAAAACACCGGTGCCATTACTTCCCAGAATAAACCGAGATTGCTGTAATAAGACATTTGGCGGCACTGTTCTAAAAACATTTCGGGAAATGCTTTGTGAATTGCCAGCATGAACGGGTCTTTTTTGAAGTAAGCTTTAATTGCGCGATCGGCATTAGCTTTATATTCGTCACTGTCCAAATAAGGATCGAATTGATTGGTTGGGACGTACAAGCCCCGGTGCCAAAGCATTGATCTCATGCACTCTTCGGCAAATTCCATGTTAATGCGATCGTGCCACAAATGATGGAACAGCCGCGGGAGTTTACCAGTTTCACCCTTCTCCATGAACTCCAAAAGTTCTGGGTGGACACTTCCAGTACCGCGCCAAATCCGCAAATCTGCACCGTCGCCTGCATAGTGATTTTGTAAATCTAAATACTCTTGCGGTAAAAAGTATTTAAAGAAAGGAAGCGGGTGTAAAAATACTCGTTCGGCGATGTAAAGCAAATCCCGCCAGTAGAAGTCCATCGGCACCGCGTAAGCTTTCCAGATAGCGATGATTTGCATCAGATTTTCCGGCGTATCTGGAATCATAGCGCCGCCCGCTTCCAGTCTGTGAATTATTTCGGCAAATTCGTGTTTTGAAGGCGGTAGTTTAGTTGCTGGTTTATTAGGGGTTTGTACCATTGTTTCTTCTTTTGTTTGACTGAATTTTACAATTTATAAATTGCTCTATTCGGGAATTAGGTTCTCCCAAATCTCATGCTTTTCGGAAAGATAGCGCTGCTTTTTACAGTTATTTTTCCTCTTTTCCAGCCCAAGGAGGCGGGCCTTGTGGAGAGCGGATGTTGATAATTGATCCGTTCGACAGAGTAATCGAAAAAGCATCAAATTCGCCGTCATCCATTTCGCCAACAACGGTAATTGTTTCCCCTTCTGATAGATTAATATTGCGCCACCTGCGCGGGCCGGCATCGACTTTAACTTGACCGCTGCCGTCATTTAAAATCCACTCATTTTCATCAGCTTCTCCAAAAGCGACTACTCGGCCAGAGATGGTAATTCCTGTTTTCGATGCTGGCAAATCGCGAATGCGAGTTATAGCTTGTGCAAAAGCAGAAGTTGCCACTACTAAAAGAAGGGTTGTAACTGCGGATACACTGAAAAGTTTTTTCGGTTTCATGAGCGCTCATATCCTGGTATTTATCTGGAGGCTCTGCGTCCAAAATCTTTCATTAAAATTGGATACAGAGCCTAGTAACGAGTAGATATTTGTGAGGCAGCATAGTCGGACACAAGGCAAGTGCCGACCCTATTTTAATCGCTGAGCTATCTCAGTCTGCGGAGACAGACTTCGTTTGTGTAAAGGCGATTTCAATCGCTGATTTTTTCCAAGGATAGCTAATAGCAACTTGGGTATTCCTGTCAGCCGGCAGAGTAGCAACGATCGCATTTGTAGTCGATTCGCTCCACTTGAGCAGCCAAGCAGGTTGAATTCCCAACACGAAAATGATGCCCGCCAAAACCAGCGCCGGCATATTTTCAGCAAACGTAACTGGAGGGTAGTAAGCCGTGGCATTGTCCAACTTCCCAAAACAGGTGCGGTTGAGCAGAATCACAAAGTAAACGGCTGTTAAACCCGAAGCTAAAATGCAGATTAAAGTGGGAATTGGAAAGATAGAGAAACTGCCTTGAAATACTAAAAATTCGGCAATAAAACCCACCAAACCCGGAATGCCGGCGCTTGCCATGCCGCCCAAAACTAACAGGGAACTAGCCGTGGGTAAACCCCGCATCGGATTCATCAAACCGTTGAGCACGTCCAAATCTCGCGTGCCGACTTTGCTTTCGATGATGCCTACTAAATAAAATAGCAAAGCTAAAATTAAGCCGTGGCTTACCATTTGCCCGACTGCACCGATTAATGCCAGCTTCGTACCCGCAGCGCAGGCAACGAGGATGTAGCCCATATGCCCGATCGAACTATAGGCTACCATGCGCTTGATGTCTTTTTGGGCGATCGCGCTCAAAGCACCGTACATCACGCTCACAGTCCCGATAATCGCTAAACCGGGAGCTATAATCGACCAAGTTTCGGGAAACATCTGCAAGCCAAACCGCACTAAACCGTAAGTTCCCAACTTCGCCAGAATCCCTCCCAGCAAAATTGCTGTTGCTGGCGAAGCTTCCACGTAAGCATCGGGTAGCCAAGTATGCAGCGGCACCAAGGGAATTTTAATTCCCAACCCAATTAGCAAAATTGTTAGCAGGATTAACTGCACATTTCTCGGCAATTCTTGAGTGGTAATCGCACTGTAATCGAAATTTAAAGAACCGCTCAGCCAAGCAACACCCAAAAATGCTGCCAGCACTAAAAGTCCCGAAACTGCCGTGTAGATCAAAAACTTCATGGCAGCGTATTCCCGCTGCTTTCCGCCCCAAATCGCAATCAACAGGTAAAAAGGAATTAATTCTACTTCGTAAAACAGTACAAACAGCAGCAAATTTTGAGACATCAAAGCTCCGGCAATACCAGCATTGATTAGCAAAATCAAAGCGTAGTAAAGCTGGGGGCGCTCCATCTTTTCGCCAGTGCCGTAAATGACTAATAGCGTCAGCAAAGCACTTAAAACCAGCAGCGGCAAGGACAAGCCATCAATGCCCAAGTTGTAGCTCAAACCTAATTGGGGAATCCAAGGCAAATATTCTTGAAATTGCAGTCCAGAATTTGCTGGATCGAATTGAGTTAACAGCCAGATATTCAATATGAAAATAGCTGCTGCAAAAGCCGATGCTATTGAACGCAGGCGCATCCCATTTATGTTTCCGGGCAGGAACCCGACTACCGCAGCGCCCAACGCGGGCAACCAGAGCAAGGCACTAAGCATAATGTGTGAAGAGTAAAGAGTAAAGAATCTATTGAGAGTTGATAGTTGATAGTCAATCTTTGAGAGTTGATAGTTGATAGTTGATAGTTATCAAGCGTCAATTGTCAAATTTCAATTTTTCGCTGTTACAAACCCCTCGCTGTCAATTGTCAACTGTCAATTGTAGGCTGTTAAAACCCCTTGCTGTCCCAGGTCAACTGTCCCAGGTCAACTAACTCTGGGGGCACAGCCCCTACCAACTGTCAACTGTTAACTGTTAACTGTTAACTGTTTAAGACTCAACCAACCTATTGATGAGACCCGTATCTAAATCGTAATAGCCACCCACCACTTTCAGTTTATTCTCCAGAATTAACTGAGAGATCACTGGAGATGCTTTTAATTTTCTAGTTTGCAGGATAACATTTGCTTTTGAAGCATTTTCTAGATGATCGCCCGTTTGGTTTTTCGAGCTTTCTACAGCAGGCTTAATGGCGTCGAGCAAACTGCCAATTTGACCGGGAACTTGAGCGCCTTTAATGGTAGCTTCTACCGCACCGCACCTTTTATGCCCGATTACCATCAGCACTTTTGCTCCCAACACCAACGTGCCAAATTCCAGGCTGCCAATTTCTTCGGGAGTCGCCACATTGCCGGCGACTCGACAGACAAATAAATCTCCAAATCCTTGGTCGAAGATAATCTCGGAAGGGAAACGGGAATCCGAACAGCCGAGAATAGCAGCAAAAGGTTTTTGAGATATGGCAACTTGGGCGAGATCGGATAAGTTTTGGTTAAAACCTCGGCGTTTTTTTTCAACAAACCGCTTGTTCCCGTTCATTAACTTTTGCAAAGCTGCATCGGGAGTCATGTCATTTTGAGCAATTGCTGGTTCGGGTGCAGCCAAATCAGCGCCTGCTCCTGCTGCGAGTATCCCTGTACCAATGGCACCTGCGACAAATTTGAGGGAATTGCGTCGGGAAAGATTGAATTGTCTGTTGTTTGAGGTCATTTATGCTGCCTTATTGGAACGAGTTGGAAATCTTTGTTCAAGACTTCAGGTTTTTAAGATTTTAGATTAAAACTGTCACCTAAAATCTTCAATCTTATATCTCTTTACCCGCCTACAATCAGCGACAAGCGAGCTAGCAAAGGCCAGCTTATGAGTAGTCCCAAAACTGCTACTCCGAACAGAATTGTCAGGGCGTAAAACTGAGTTTGACCGTTAACGTTGTATTTGAGGCTTTGCCCGCCGAAAACCGTTGCAAAACCGATTAAGTTCGCGAATCCGTCAACAATATTGCGATCGAACCAGGAGATGATTTGAGCAACTAAACCGACTGCAAATATCACAGTCACCCGGTAAAGTTTGGCAGTGTAAAAGTCGTAAGCAAAAAAGTCTTGCAAAGCTTCAGAACCAATTCGTACAGGTTTTTCCCATTTTTCGTTCAGGTAAACAAATGCTCCGGCACCGATGCCGATCGCCGTTGACAAAACTAGCAATCCAGTTGCGGTATAATTCAAACTTGCCCCCGGCAATAAATGCCACGCAGCCAGCAAGTGCGGAACGTGCAAAGTAAAGCCCATTAAAACAGTCATCGGCAAGATAAAAGGCCAGTGAACTTCCGGCGAACGTTCGGTCATTTGCTTTGGTTTGCCGCCGAAAACTAAACCGAAGACGCGCACCAAGCCAAAAGCAGTTACACCGTTTACAAACAGCACTATTCCTAACAAGGAAGGGTGAGCTTCCGACAGTCCTGATGTGAATTCTTCTAAAGCCCAGAAGCAGCCGAAGGGCGGTAGTCCCACCAATCCAGCGCTACCGACAATAAACGATATGGCCGATATCGGCCGCTTTGCCCACAAACCGCCGAGAGAACGGACATCCTGAGTGATGCTGTTCCAAACTACCGAACCGATGCTCATCACCAGCAAACCCATTGCCAAGCTGTAGGCAAATATTAATGTCAGGGCTGTCTGGGCTTGTCCGGTGCCGACGGCGATAAATACTAAGCCCATGTAAGAGCTGACTATATAGGAAAGCGTGCGCTTGATGTCAATTTGGGCGATCGCAATTAATGAAGCACCAACCGCCGTCGCAGCGCCTACAATAATAGTTGTCTTCAGTCCGATCGGCGACAAAGCAATCACCGGCTGCAACTTAATCAATATCCAAGCACCAGTTTCCACAACTACGGTGTTCCGCAAAATTGTCGCAGGCAGGGGGCCTTCCATCGCCTCATCCAGCCACAGGTGCAAGGGAAACTGGGCGCATTTGCCCATCGGCCCGGCAATCAAAGCTAAGCTCAACAGCGTCGCTACAGTAGTGTCAAGCTTTGCAGTCTGAGCCCAAACAGCCAACTCGTCAAAATTCCAAGTTCCAGCCAGTGGCAGAATTGCGACTACTCCCATCAGCAGGAATAAATCTCCCACCCGCTTTGTTAAGAAAGCGTCGCGGGCGCCTGTCACCACCAAAGACTGATTGAACCACAGCCCGACTAGCAGGTAAGTACCCAAAGTCAGAACTTCCAAAATCATGTAGCTGAAGAAGAGAGAATTGCACAGTACCAAGCCGCACATCCCCGCTTCAAATAGCCCCAGCAGGGAAAAGAACCGAGCCCAGCCCCAGTCCATTTCCATGTAACCGAAAGCATAAATCTGTGCCAGAAAGTTCAGTCCGGTAATCAAAACTGTCGCCCCAACGGTGACAGCAGAGATTTCTACGGGAATGGTTAAGTCTAAACCTGCTACATTCAGCCAGGGAATGAACTGGTGTTGCGCCGGTTGGTTCCAGATAGCTGCGAGGGCGATGACGCCGTGTAGGAAAGCGAACAAGGTTAATATGGCGTTCACATAACCGGATGGTCTTGGCCCTGTGCGGCGGGTAACAGCCGGAAACCACAGCATCGACAGAACTCCGCCGATGAGTGGATAGCAAGGTATAAACCAAACCGTCTGGAGTAAGATTTGAGCCATTGGCATTACCTGTAAAGGTTACAAAAATTTAAAATTCTGAGAATAATTCCGATCGGGCAAACGACAGCACTGAAAACCCAGAAGGCAGAATTAGAGGCTATTTTGGCGTCAGTATTCGAGTTACTCGTTGTTTTGATACTAGGCGGGAAGAATAGACTTATTAATTTTATATTAAGTATTGCGTTAAATTTTCATATTTCTGATTCAGCATACTTATCTATACCGATAACCTCTACTTATAGGTATATAGGGGGGGGATGGTGTACAAACGAATATTTGTCGATCGCACATCTTGCACCATTTTGAGGAACAGGCAAGATGCCTGTTCCACAAAGAATTCAATTTTTTTGTGGGGAGTAGGGGTTGGGCTTCCTGCCTGCCCGTGAAATGCTTATTTAGAACAGGCAAGATGCCTGTTCCACAAAGAATTCAATTTTTTTGTGGGGAGTAGGAGTTGGGCATCCTCCCCGCCCGTGAAATGCTTATGGTCTAAAATATTAAAATCGCTCAATCTGCCAAGCTGCTAAAGGAAGTTTGGCTTGGCGCTGCCCCATCGCCCTTGCCCTAACATTCACTAGACCGATCGGCGTATTAAACAAATCTACCATATCGGCTTGGGCCATCGCACTTTTGGCAGCAGCCACAGGCAATTCTTTTAACAGCCATCTAGCCAGCCGATAAAAATATTCCGGTGCTGTCAATTCTCGCATCAAATCGACACCGTGGAGTTCGTGCAAATATTTATTAGATTCGCCGTACCGATACCATTGACTTTGCAACTGTTTTATTGTAGAACGGTGGCGGTGTCGGACGATCGCATTTTCGGCAAAATACATTTTATAGGATGTTTCCCGCAAAATCCGCCAACACAAGTCAGCATCGCCACCGCTGGTGAGGTAAGGGCGAAATAATCCTATTTGTTGTAAAACTAACCTCCGTACAGCTAAATTTGCAGTTTGGCCGTAGGGACAAAAAGGGTGAGCGAGAGTATGTTTTTGAGATAAAGTATTTTGGCGATCGGCGTGTTGTTCTAAGATAGTTTTACCGGGTAGTGCGACTATTTCCCCAGCGCTAATTCCTACTTCTTTGTCAACAAATGGCTTAACTAAATTTTCCAGCCAGTCAGATTCCGGGCGACAGTCTGCATCGGTAAATGCAATGATTTCGCCTGTGGATGCGCGAATTCCTTGATTGCGGGCGGCGTAGGAACTTTGAATCTGATTTTCGGTGAGGTGGCGAATGGTTATTTGATTTAACTTAGCTGCTGTTTCGAGGATTGCTGAAGTGCGATCGCGACTGTTGTTGTCTACTAAGAGATATTCTACTCTGTGTGGCGGATAAGTTTGCGATCGCAGGCACTCGATCAACTCCGGCAAATCCATCTCGCCGTTGTAAACAGGCACAACCACCGAAACTTGCGGTAAAAACGTTTTAGTCATTCACAAACAACCGTAAACGATAGCATAACTAATATTGAGTAAGATTAAACGAACCGCGAAGGCGCTAAGGACGCTAAGGAAGATAAATAAGCAAATGTAGTTCTTACTTTGTCCTATAAGCGTCTTCGCCGTTCTTCAAATAATTAAAAAGCGTTATTAAGTTCCATTGCATTAACGGGGATATAAATTGTCAAAATTATAACTTCGGCCCCTTAAACAGGCAAGATGCCTGTTCCACAACTGCATTCAGTCCTTGTGGAACAGGCATCTTGCCTGTTTCTTTGAAATAGTAGAAAATATCTCTTACATCCCCTGTACAATCCGTCACGCAATCCCTTCTCAACTGTTGCTAGTCAACATCAGAACCATTAACACTAACGCGCCGTTAGTTATATAAAAAATGCCAACAACCTGAGTTTCCAACCAGCCGCACAACTCTAAATGATGGTGCAGCGGAGCCATTCTTAACAGACGCTTGCCGATTCCATCAGGCCCTTTTGTAGCTTTGTAATAACCTACTTGAGCAATTACTGACAGCGTTTCAATAAAGAAAATCCCGCTGATAATTAATAATATCCAAAGGCTATTTGTTAATAAAGCTACCGCACCCAACGCACCGCCCAAAGCTAAAGCACCTGTATCGCCCATAAACACCTTGGCTGGATTGCGGTTGTGTGCTAAGAAACCGAAACAACTGCCGCTGATGCAAGCGCAAAAAATCATTAATTCTGGCGAAGTTGAGGCTACAGATGCGCCCAATCCCAAAAGTGCGATCGCCCCCAAACCTCCCATCAACCCGTCAACACCATCGGTAAGATTAGTAGCATTGCTTTCGGCAACTAGCACAAAACCAGCCAGCGGCCAGAACAGCAAACCTAATGGCAATACCCAACCGAAAGGCAAAGCAACATTCGTAGAAATTGCAGGTTGATGAAACATCAGCCACAGACAAAATAGAGCAGCAAAACCTATTTGCAAAGCCAATTTCATCCGAGGTGAAATACCTTTGTTCGACTTACGTCGCAGAATTTGCCAGTCATCGAGCCAGCCAATGAAACCGTAAGCTAAAGTTAAAGCCGATACGGCAACAACATCTGAGTTAAACTTAGACCAAAGTAAAGCGACTGCTACCCCAGCAGGTATAAAAAAGATGCCTCCCATTGTCGGCGTTCCCGCTTTTTTCAAATGGGCTTGGGGGCCGTCTTCGCGAATTATTTGTCCTGCTTTTAGTTGCTGGAGTACGGGCACCACTGCATAGCCCAACCCCGACGCAACTAAAGCACAAACAACTAGCGGCATAAATAGCGATGCAGGTAAATTCAAAAATCTACCCGCTACTACATCTAAACCGATCGCTACAGTGCCGAGCCCCAAACCCAGCAGCAGGAATAAATTCTTGCCTGTAAGTTTGAAAGGCAGACTAAAAGGGATTTTCTCATCCAAAAAGTTATCCATAACACTCCTCACCACACACTATTTGAGAATAAGCAATTGACAATGGGGGAATAGGGTGCGATACAGGAGATTGAGAAATCTCTGAGTTTTTCTTCCCTGTTTCCGGTTGATTTCTTCACCCTTTTACCCGTTATTCTTCGCCTACACTCACATCCTCTTCTACTTCCTCTTCTAAATCATCGTAAGGACTGTCGTCAACTGCCATCAGTTCAGAAATTTCTTCTTCGTGCAGATAGTCGGGTTCTTGGACATCCCTTGCTAACAGGCGATTGTTAGATTCCAACCAGTCTAAAAGAGAAGATTGCTGTTTTAATGGAATTACATCCGCAGGTAAATGGCGAGGAATTTGACGCAGAGATGGGTTGTACATGATTATCGGTTTTTAAAGACAAAGACGCGATCGAGTAGAGGTAACGTTTTGCCGACGAACTGCTGCTTTGATCAAGCACTTGCAAATCGGGCATTTAGCAAGGCTAAAGCATTATACCACAGGCACTGTTTGGTTCCGGATCGGATAAGATGGGAGACCCAAAAGGCGATCGCCCCCAAGCATGGGCATGAGGATAGCACTAAAATCCGCTCTTGCCAATCCTTCTTTAGCCGTAAGCATTGTACTCTAAGACGATCGTCTTTAAGATATCGCGGGACAAGCGGCGATCCTGTTCTGCAAGCCTCCCTAACAGCAAGGGTTTGATTCACAACAGTCTCCTGGATTTTCATCAAAGCCTGAGCTCGAATGCCCTCTGGCTTCTTCAGTCAACTCTCAAGCAATAAATCTCAGAATGGATATAACGGCAGCGGTTTTATACAACAAAGAGGGCTACCACACCGGAGGCAAAAAACTTCTGGGGCGTCATTCAGCCGGAGAAGGGTTTCTCAAAAGCTTAGTCCAACACGGAACCGCCGACTCTCTCTACTGTTGCGCCGATAGCGAAACAACCTTTAAGGAGTTTTGTTCGCACATCCAACCTTGGCTGCAAACACCTCGGAAAGTCCGCTGGATTCCCATGGAACGACCGGATTTGCTATCTCAACCGGGCACAATTTACCGACCCGATCCGGTTCTGTCGCAGATGGTTTGGGCGCGCAGATTTGTCGATCAGCGGGCCTACAGCGTTTGCGGCGTTACTCACACGATCGGTACAAAATACATCATGGAGGCGATCGGCGATTTGATCACCGCACCCATGCAGCCTTGGGACGCCCTGATCTGCACATCTGCCGCCGTGAAAACAGCAGTAGAAGGAGTTATGACTGAGTGGTCTGAATATTTAGCCCAGCGCAACGGCGGTAAACCGGAAATTTTGGTCAAATTCCCCGTTATTCCCCTCGGAGTCGATTGCAGCGCGTTTCCGCAGGGTGTGGAAGCCGTTAATAGTCGCCGCCAACTGCGACAAGAACTCGGCATTTCTCCCGAAGATATTGTTGTGTTATTTGTCGGTAGATTGACTTTTTCTGCAAAAGCTCATCCGGTACCCATGTACATCTCCCTAGAACGGGCGGCACAACAGACAAAAGCCAAAATCCACTTAATTCAAGCCGGTTGGATCGAAGATCCGAGAGAAGAACCCGACTTTAAAAATAGCGCACAAATATTTTGTCCCTCGGTGAATGCTATTTTTTTAGATGGGAGACAGCCGGAAATTAGAATAAATATTTGGTCTGCGGCAGACATTTTCATTTCGCTTTCCGACAACATTCAAGAATCATTTGGACTGACACCAATAGAAGCCATGGCGAACGGACTGCCGGCCATAGTCTCCGATTGGAACGGATACAAAGAATCTGTACGCCACGAAATAGACGGCTTCCGCATTCCCACACTCATCCCGCCCCCGGAATCTTGTTTAGATTTAGCCCTAAATTATCTTGACGACAGCTTAAATTGGCCGACTTACATGGGTCACACTTCCCTCGCGACAGCAGTAGACATTGATGCTTGCACCCTGGCGTTGTGTGAATTAATTGAAAACCCCGAATTGAGAAAGCGGATGGGGGAAAATGCCCGACAAAGGGCGAGGGAAATTTATGATTGGAAAGTAGTAATTGCTGCTTACGAACAATTGTGGCGGGAATTAGCAGAAATTCGCCAGGGGGCACCGGAGTCAGCACCTTTAAAACCTGGGAAGCCGCCTTATCCCCTAGGCGACGATCCGTTTCGGGTATTGGCTAATTATGCGACTAGAAGTTTAAGCAATGAGATGATGCTGAGTCTGGGTGCGATCGCCACACCAGAACTTTTAAAGCAGGTACAGACAATTAGGTTTACCAGTTTTGGTGAGGATAGGAGAACATCTGTTAGCATTCAGATGGAGATATTGGAGACAATTAAGCAGGAAGGTGCGATCGGCGTGGGGGAACTTATCCGACGCTACGTTAAAAACGAGCAAGAATTAGCCGACCTGTATCGGACTTTGCTTTATTTGGTGAAATTTGATATCTTAGTTATTAGTTGTTAAGCTGTCACGCATTTAAATTGCATATTCAGGGCGGGCGAGACGCCCACCCCACAAGAATTAGATTGTTTTTTGACATTCTATTTAAATGCACAACAGCTTAATACTCTGCGGAATCGGCGATTAATATCGCTACTACACAAAATTTCCTCCCTCTCGCTTGAGACAGAAGAAAAGAGCGGTCTGACTTTTGCCTCACCTTCGATAATTAATCCGTGTATTCGTGTCAAAATCCGTGTTCTTCCTTCTTAAAAAATCATGCTTAGAAAATCTGCACTCTTAGAGATAATTGCTGGTAAGAATCGCGGTTTGCTGGCTACGGCTAGCGACAAGCAAGCGATTTTAAGTGCGATCGCCCAATTGGAAGATTACAACCCCACACCACGCCCTGTCGAAGCCGCAGAGCTTTTAAATGGTGATTGGCGGTTATTGTACACCACCAGCCGCGAACTGCTGAATCTTGACAGTTTTCCCTTGGTAAAATTGGGTCAAATTTATCAATCTATCCGCGTCAAAGAATCTAAAATTTACAACATTGGCGAACTTTACGGCTTGCCTTATTTGGAAGGAATTGTCAGTGTAGCAGCAAGATTTGAGCCAACTTCGGAACGGCGAGTGCAGGTGAAGTTTGAGCGGTCTATAGTAGGTTTAAGCAGGTTGATTGGCTATGAATATCCGGGGAAGTTTATCGATGAGATTGAGTCGGGGAAAAAGTTCGCTGCTGTAGATTTCGGGCTGGATACTCGCGAACAGCAGGGATGGCTTGATATCACTTATTTGGATAAAGATTTGCGGATTGGACGGGGGAATAAAGACAGTGTTTTTGTATTGACAAAAGAGTGATTTTGTGATGTGTGATTAAGTGCGATCGCCCCTTAACTCATACTAAATTTATCTTTCCTTCATCCGCGTTTATCCGCGTTCATTTGCGGTTAAAAATCAAAAATATATCACTTTTGCAAACAATTCAACACTTACTAAAACCCTCAAATCCATAGCCGATAAAAGCTTCAGATAGGATAACCGTTAAAACTTAGCGTTAAGAATTGACAATTGACAAATCTTGTGATATGTGCTTGAATTTTAATGGAAAAGACGTTAGTACATTCCCGCCAAGAAACTTACTAACGCCTTTTGTGTACTCCTTACGAATACAACACGATTATGCCACAAAACGGTTATCAACAGGGATTCACAGCGAATCCTGGGGCGATCGCGTACCAAAAACGCCTTTACCCTTGGGCGATTGCCAAACTCATGCCCAGTATGCAGCGGGCGATTGTGGGGCGATTTCGCAGTCGATCGGATGCTGACGGGCACTTGCTGTGTCTGCGTCAACTCATGCCTCAAGCAACACTTGTCGTAGTCTTTGACTTGCAACCAGACTTAGAAGTACCAATGGCGGCGCCCACAGTAATTCAATAAGCACAAGCATTGCGATCGCCATTTGTAGGGGCGGTGCCCCCGTGCCCGCCCCCTTCGTCTGACTGCAAGTCGATCTTTCTTGTATTTATTTTCCTTCTTCCTTTTTAAGAATGACTCAGACTCGATAATTCATCCGTGTATCCGTGTAGTGCCTTCCTTCTTCCTTCGGCTATAAATAGCGATTTAAGTTAGGATAAAAATATCCTCAATTTGCTTTTAAATCATGACTTCTACAACTGTAAAATTCATCTTGCCTCAAGTGGGAGAAATTCCCCAATGGCAAGCCGCGACGTGGGAAGATTATGTAGCGGCTTGCGAAGATCCATCTTTGGAGGAAGCCAGAATATTTTTTTATGAAGGATATCTTTGGATAGACATGGGTAATGAAGGAATTAATCACGCCAGATTTAACAACCTCTTGACTCTGGTGTTTGGATTTTGGTTTGTCAGCAAAGGAGGACAAGCTTTCGATGATTTGGGTGGATGTGTAATTGAGAAGCCAAAGGTGGGAGGAGGTGCGCCCGATCGCATTTTATATGTCGGCGGAGAATTCATCCAGTGGCAAAAAGGGGAACCGCGCCGACTTAATCTAAATAAATCGCGAATTCCAGATTTAGTGATAGAAACTTCCGATACGACTTTGGCCAGCGATTTAGATGAAAAAAAGCGGTTGTATGCTGCTTTGGGAATTCCTGAGTATTGGGTAGTAGATATTAAGGGCGAGAGAGTTTTGGCATTTCGCTTGCAGGAAAACGGGAAATATCAGGAATGCGAATTTTCCGGTGCGCTTGAGGGATTGCCAATTGCTTTGCTATCGGATACTTTAAAACTTTTGGGTGAGGGAAATGGGACGGCGGCGATGTGGTTTGCTCAACAAATTGGGAAGTTGTAGAGAGGTTGGTGAAAAGTACGCGCGTGCATAGCTATCCCGTAGAGAATCGCCCTTAATTTTTTACACACTTATAGCCTCAATCATAACATATAATAAAAATATATCTGCCCTGTTAATCTGCCATGAATGTACAATCTGTTTCGCGTTATGTCGCACGTCACCCTGAAATTTTGCAAAGCGAACCAATTATCGCAGGAACCAGGACTTCCGTTCGGGCGATCGTGGAATTGTGGCGTTTGGGTATTACTCCTGAAGAAATCCCCATGCACTTACCTCACCTGAAATTAGCTCAAATTTTTGACGCGCTGAGCTTTTATTTGGATAACCAAGAAGAAATAAATACTTATATTGAGCGCAATCGAATTCCTGAAGAATTGATTCATCCTGCTGTTAAAGCTGCAATGAGAAAGCCGTGAAACTGTTTGCAACTATTTATACAGATGAAGATGTTTCAAGGCTTGTAGCTAATTTACTGCTCGCTAGAGGGTTCGATGTGACGACAACCAGCGAACAGGGAATGCTGAGTAAATCCGATAGCCAACAATTAGCTTACGCAGCATCTATTGAGCGATGTTTGCTCACCCATAATCGCGTAGACTTTGAGCGACTGCATCTAGATTATATGACCGAAGGAAAACAACATTCGGGGATTATTGTGATTCCTCAAAAGAACGCCTATGAGATTGCTCAACGGGTTGCCATTTTATTAAATACCCTAACGGCTGATGAAATCGCTAATCAGCTTTTATATGTATAAAGCGATCGCACTTGGGAAACACAAGGGCGATTCCCTACGGGATAGCTACGCACGCGCGTACTTTTAGATTTGGGATGGGAGATGTGAGAGATCAAGGGCATTCCAGCCATAACTCAACATCTATTCCCAAGGAAAATCCGGTATCACCTCATCAATTTCAGCCATAATTTGCATTGTCTCTTTCAAAGCAACCACGACGCGCTGATAGTGCAGCACCTCATCAAAGGATAAACTGCGATTTGCTTTTTTGCGGTCTTTCAACCATTTATCCAATACTTGATATCCACCTATTTTAAACGCCCAAACTTCGGGGAAAACACCTTCAAAATATTGCTGTTTGTTAATATACACCCGCCGTTCCGATTCATTGTAAGTAACTTGAGTAACAGCATTATCGCCGCTAACAGGATATTTAGTAATTACCTTATTTAATTTTTTAGATTTCATCAAGTGCAGTGCTACCAATTCCTCACCTTTTTTAGCGAGTGTTTGAAAAAGTTCATTGTCGGAAGTTAAGGGTAAGCGG
The DNA here is from genome assembly GCF_036705265.1 of Microcoleus sp. B4-C2. NCBI lineage: Bacteria > Bacillati > Cyanobacteriota > Cyanophyceae > Oscillatoriales > Microcoleaceae > Microcoleus > Microcoleus sp. B4-C2. The sequence goes on along the minus strand of NZ_JAUBUB010000012.1, from coordinate 43,381 downwards.
GGAAAGTCTATTTTGAGGAATTCTGCATAACGCTGGCGGTAGGTAGGACTGTGAAAGACAGCATAGGCGTAATAAAAGATTGCTTCGGGAGTTGGTACATAGCCTAGTTTTTGACGAACTGCACTGAGAAAGTTTTGGGAGAAATTGGGAGTGCGATCGGTAAATAAATTACCTTGTTCGTTTTTAGTATCGGGGTAAGTATAGAGAGGAAACAGATAACCGCGCTCTCGGCTCTTATTAGAAACGTAACAATCATCAGTAAAATTATTGGTTACTAAAGAATGCTGCCATGATTCGCTTACGATCTGACGGCACATATACATTCCTAAGTTTTCACCTGTCAGCATATGACGCATTACTTCAAAGCGAGGCATGCACAGAAAGCCTCTCGTCTTTCCTGTATAGTAGGTGTAGCGTTTGTCAAAAGGACGGTATAAGATAGGGACAATCTTAGAGTCTTCAAGGTTATTGCTGCGTAAATCATCTTGAGCAAGTGATACTTGCCAATCTCGCGAATCTTTCCCCAGTTCATACTTTTTCCTAGCTTCCTCAACAGGAAGTGACACAAAATCTTTAACTGTTTCTTTTACTTGTTGAACTGACCATTTGATTGTCAGATCATCCCTAGCAGTTACAATACCAACAGAGTTTACAGGCATGATATCTGTGATTTTCCAGCCGTCGTTATACTCAGCAAATAAATCTCGATTTTGCGGAATCAATAAATAAAAAGGTGATTGAGGATGAATTATTTTCCATTCAGTTGAATCAACATCGAGGAAATTCAAAGCTTCATATTTAGCATCCCGACTTCCCCATAACTCCGCATGATGAACTTTTGCCGGAGTAGACTTACCAGGTTCTTTAATAAAAATACCAATACTGACTCCCTGCTGAATATCAAACACATTTTGGTCAGATGAACCATCTGGAGAAACTTCTTTCTTTTTAGAATTACCGTGCAAATCTAAAACATAAATATCAGTAAAAGTTTGCATCAAATTTTGACGCATTCCCCGAAAAGTCGGGTTATCGAGATAACCGTGATTAGTCACAAAAGCCAAAACACCAAACCCAGTTTGACTGACTCGCCACTGTCCAAAACGAATAAATTTTACATAATCATCTTGCAGCCATTTAGAATTGCGCTCTTTCAGCGGTACACCATCAACATAATAGTAATCTTTTACCAATCCTGCTATCCATTCACTCTTATTAGCAGAATGACCAGAATAAGGAGGATTTCCCAACACAACCATCACCGGGACATCCCGCTTAATTGCTGAAGCTTCATTAGCTTCTTGCGCCACAAATTGAGCAAATAGAACCTCTGATTTTTTTAAAGCTTCATCTAACGTATTCGTGAGATAAACTCCTAAACGCTGCTTGCTGCTAAACTCATAGCCGAGATTTTGCAGTTGCAAACCTAGTTTGAGGTGTGCTATCGCATAGGGAGCCATTAACAACTCAAAACCAAATAATCTGTTTAATAAATTCTCCTGTACATACTGATTCCAACTCCCAGATATCCCCATATCTGCCAAATTTTGATAAATGCGATCGACAACTCCGTAAAGGAAAGTACCCGTACCCGTTGCCGGATCTAAAATTTGAACTCGCGGCTGTTGCGTATCTGGATTTTTGCTATTATCTGCCAATCCTAAAGGTAGATTAAAACGGTTTTTCAGGATAGCATCGACAGAGCGAACAATATAGGAAACAACGGGTTCAGGAGTATAATAAACGCCGCGACTTTTCCGCAAAGCTGAATTATAAGCTGCCAGAAAGGTTTCGTAAAAATGAACAACTGGATCGGATTGCCGAGTGCGGCTACCAAAGTTTTCCAGAATAGCAGTCATGTCAACTCGCCCTAGTAGCTCGACTAAATCATCTATTGCCCAATTAATTTTGCCGAGTAAATCCGTCTCGATAATACTGTTAAATAATCGCCGCAAAAACGGATTAGTGGCTGGGATGTACGTGCTCGCTGTCCGGCGGTCAAAAAGTTGATTGCCGGGATTTTGAGCGTGACCAACTCGCGCCGCAAATAAACCATAGGAAATAGTTTGAGCGTACATATCTGCAAAAGCCGCATCATTGAGATCCGGCAGCAATATCTCATTAAATCCACGCTTGAGTTGATGTAACTCTCCGGTTTCAGTTTCGATTTGCAAAGCTGATTCTGTCGCGAGTAAAATTGATTTGGTTAAGCGCGCCATCTGCTTTGCCAAATCTTCAGGACTGTTAATTGCTGCACCGGCGAAATTAAGAAATCCCTCGATTAATTCAAGAGTTTTGTCAGAATTGCAGAGAGTAATTTCGTTGCCTGTTCTTTCGGCTAAAACGGCGGTCAATCTGACTTTCCCCTCAACATACCAGCGAAACTCTAGATAATTCGTGAGAATTAAATTACCGTTTAACGATTCTCGATATCGCTGCAACTGTTCGGTTTTTTCAACAGGATTCAAATCTAAGCCGACATCCTTAGCTTCCACATAACCGACGAGTAAATCCCTGCGCCTGACAGTAAAATCTGGAACGCCAGCTTTATTACCTTTTTCTTCTATGATTGCTACCAAACTAGCCGCCGGATTATCGAGTAAATTCTTGATACTTGGGTAATGGGTGCGCTCGCTTCCCCGCTGGAGATTGCTCTGAATTGACTGGATGTAGGTATCAAAACGCATTGGCTTCGCCGTTAACGGTATGAATCATTATATAATGGTAAGTGTAGAGCGATCGCACTCTCCTCCAAAAATGCGATCAAAATTATCGGCGTCCATCTGCGTCATCAGCCTCAATCTGTGGTCAAAAAAAAGATTAATCGCCTCGCTTACCAGCATAAAAAATATAAAATCTAAAATCCTAAAAAAATGCTCCGACTATCCCAAACCCAACTCAAAATCCTCGAAGAATGCCCCCGCAAATTCCAACACAGCTACCTCGAACTACTCGCCACCACAGCCTCCCCAGAACACAAAGAAAAACTCACATGGGGAAGCCACTTTCACCTATTAATGCAGCAGCGAGAACTCGGACTTCCCATTGAATTCATCATCCAACAAGACCCCGAACTGGGACGCTGTGTGGCAGCATTTATCAACACCGCACCCGAACTTTTCGCCAATTCAGAAAATAGCGATTCCCTACGGGATAGCTACGCTTCACGCATTTTCCGCCAAGCCGAACACCCCCGCACCCTAATTTTCCAAGACTACCTATTCACCGTTATCTATGACTTGCTAATAGCAGAACCAAACGCCGCCCAAATTCTCGACTGGAAAACCTATCCCCGCCCTCAAAAATCAAAATGGATAGCCGAAAGTTGGCAAACTCGCCTCTATTTATACGTCTTAGTAGAAACCAGCGACTATTCCCCCGAACAAGTTTCTATGACATACTGGTTTGTACAATTGCAAGGAGAAGAACCGCCGCAAAAACTCACGTTTTATTACAACCAAACAGAACACGATCGCACAAAACAAGATTTAACCAACCTATTGCAGCAGCTAACCGACTGGCGACAACGCTATACCGAAGGCGGCGAATTCTTACCCCAAGTAGAAATTAGTTCCAATCTTTGCGATTCCTGTCAATTTGCCACTCGCTGCAACCGCACACAAGACACAAAAACTCCCTCACCAGATATTCTCGCAGAAACTCCCACAGATTGGCTGCCAAATCTTGCTATAATCGATGAAATATTTATTTAATATATAAACAAACCCCCCAAATTTTACTCGTTACTAGGCTCTGCCTGGTAACGCAGATACGGAGGCTCTGCCTCCAATTTTCCAGATCGTAAGCGAGGCAGAGCCTCTGGAAATGGGCTCCCAGGCAGAGCCGGGGAACCAGTGACTCGCTTAAGTTTTATTCCGGCTCGTAAGCGAGGCAGAGCCTCTGGAAATGGGTTCCCAGGCAGAGCCGGGGAACCAGTTACTGGCTTCATCTGTGGTCACAATCTAAAATCTAAAATCTAAAATCTAAAATCTAAAATCGAATGACAGAACTACTTCAAAATTTGCCAACTCAACCCCTATCCCAACCCCCAGATTGGCTGATCCAAGCTGTCAGAAACCATGCACCCGAACTCCCCGGAAACTATGCCGCTGCACTTCTCTGGTATAGAGGAATTCACAACCCCGAAGAAATACCCGGTTTCTTAAATCCCCAACTTTATCAACCAGCAAGCCCCTTTGAATTCGGGCGAGAAATGAACTGGGCGATAGAAAGAATCCAGCAAGCACGAAACAGCGCAGAAAAAGTCGCAATTTGGGGAGACTTCGACGCCGACGGCATTACCTCAACCTCCGTACTTTGGGATGGACTGGGAGAATTCTTTGCTCAAAATGACAAACTAATTTATTACATTCCTAACCGCTTAACCGAATCTCACGGACTCAATATCACAGGAATAGATGCCTTAGCAAAATTTGGAATTAGCTTAATTATTACCTGCGATACCGGCAGTACAAACATCGCCGAAATCGAATATGCTACCAGCTTAAACATCGATACAATTATTACCGACCATCATACATTACCAGACGATCGCCCGCCAGCTACAGCCATTATCAATCCCCGCTACTTTCCCCCAAACCACCAACTATTTAACCTTTCAGGAGTTGGAGTAGCTTACAAATTAGTTGAAGCATTATATCACACCTTACCAGATATTCCACAGCGCCCGATCGCAGATTTATTAGAATTAGTAGCGATCGGCTTAATTGCCGATTTAGTCCAACTTACAGGAGACTGCCGCTACCTAGCACAACTCGGAATCGAACAACTGCAAAAACAACTCACAAATCCCACCCGCCCAGGAGTTGCAAAATTGCTCGAACTGTGCAAAAGATCGGGCGATCGCCCAACCGACATTTCCTTCGGACTCGGCCCCCGAATCAACGCCGTCAGCCGCATTCAAGGTGACGCCAGCTTCTGCGTAGAACTCCTCACCAGCCGCGACAAAAAACGCTGCGAAGAACTAGCAAATTTAACCGAAATTGCCAACTCCCGGCGCAAATCTTTACAAAAAGATGTTGCCAAAGATGCGGCCGCCAAATTAGCCAAACTCGACCTCTCAACCACCAGCGTCATCGTCCTCAGCGACCCCCAATGGCCCGTAGGAGTATTAGGATTAGTAGCGGGACAAATCGCCCAAGAATACGGCCGTCCCGTGATTTTATTCAGCACAGAAGGAAGCGAAGAAATTAACGAAAATTCCCCGAAAACACAATTTACCTCTTTCTTAGATTCAGAACCGCAAACACTTTCCCCATCCAAAATTGCCAGGGGTTCGGCGCGTTCCGCCAATCAAATCGACCTTTACCAATTAGTCAAAGATCAAGCGCATTTATTGCACAGATTTGGCGGTCATCCCTTCGCCGCCGGATTGAGTCTCCCCGTGGAAAATATCCCCCTATTTACCGATGCAGTTAATCAGCAACTGCGACAACAATACAGCACCGATAGTTTAACAGCCGCCCCTGTTCAAGCAGACCTAAAAATTACTGTCTCCGAATTAGGCAAGGACTTATTTCAAGAACTAAAATTGCTCGAACCTTGTGGTATGGGCAACGCCGCACCCAAATTGCTGATTGAAAACTGCTGGTTTGAGAATTTGTGGAATCAAAAAATCAAGGATTTGAAAGGGCAAAAAATAGAATATATCAAAACAGAATTTACAATTAGGGATGAATCTACCGATATGGGATTTCCCGGCATTTGGTGGGGACACAATCAAAACGAAGTTCCCCAAGGCCGCTGCGATGTCACAGTGGAACTCGATTTTAATACTTACAAATCTCGGTATGAAGTGCGTCTCATAGCAGTGCGGGAACGCACGGAAGACAATCAAATCAATTCCCCAACTAAAATAGATTGGATCGTAGACTGGCGCAATACAAATAATGATGAAGAGTTGTTAGCAGCCAGCACAAACTTAGAATCTCCAATGCCGATCGACAATCTAGTTGACAATTCCCAAAAGGTCGATCGCGAAAACTCGATCGTCCTCAAAGAATGCCCCGCAAGCTGGGACGAACTGCGGATCTGGTTTCGGCAAGCACAGCACACTCAGAAAAAACTCGCGATCGCCTATACTTTACCTCCACTCGTACCCCCACAGCAAATCTGCCAACAGCTAATCGGCATCGCCAAATACCTCAGCCGCACCAAAAAACCCGTCACCAGACAGCAACTTCGCCAGAAACTCGGCATCAGCGACACATCCCTGCAACTGGGGTTCAAAACCCTAACATATCTCGGTTTTAAAATCAATTATCGCGATCGAGCTTTCCACATCACCAGACAACCCGAAACCGCACAGCAGGAAGACGCGCCAAAGCAAATCCCCCCACAGTTATTACATAGTCAATCCATCCAATTCTCCGTGCCAAATTACCCCATCGCCGCCCGTTTTACAGCGCAATTCCTAGCAGCAGTCTCCGAAGAACAATTCCGGCGGAAATATTTCTGTGAAGTACCCCTTTCCACCATTGTGTCGATCGCCCGAGAAACCGTTTTCCAAGAAGATTCTACAGCAAATCCCTTCTAACTGAGATATGGCACTATTGTCAAGAACGGGCAAGATGCCCGTTCCACAAGAAAATTCACTCTTTGTGGAACAGGCATCTTGCCTGTTCATAAAAAGCTTATTGAGAATGGTGCAACACATGAGTTCTGACTGACATATTGCACCGTTGTTAAGAACGGGCAAGATGCCCGTTCCACTTATGAGATAACTTTTATTGTCGGGCCCGCGCTCGCTCGCGCCGGTGGGGCTGGCTTTTTGGCCTGTGAAGCGAGAGAGGTTGTTCTAGATGTGGCTGAAGAAGCCTATTCCTGACACGAATGCAACATCTCTGTTCTAAGAAATATCTTACTTCTGAATTCATCCCGATAAAATAAGGCATAGGGCAATGAGAGTTATCCGTTGCGAGTCAGGCCCAAAACTCATAACTCCTAACTCACAAGCCAAAACCCAACAATCCCCACCGCCAAACTCGATCGCCCATCTCCAATTTAAAACCCCTATGCTTCTCTGTCCCCGCTGCCAATTTGAAAATCCCAATCCAAACAAGTTTTGTCAACAATGCGGAAATTCCCTAATTTACAAACCTTGCCACGAATGCGGTGCCCAAGTCGCTTTTAGCGCCGCATTATGTCAGAATTGCGGCGTCGCAACAGGTCAAGTGTGGCGGGCGATTATCTGCGGTCGATCGAATTTTCCAGCAGTCGAACCAGACGAGTCAACCCTACCCCCACCCGAGTTTCCGCAAAAATCAGACATCGTTCCACAAACTACATCGCCCCAAAACTCTGCTGAACCAATCACAGACAGCATTCAAACAGAAATAACCACCCCAACCGAACCCCCAAAAGCAGTCGAATCAACTTCTCCACTGACCGAAGTCGCCGAATTCAGCAGCCCAGAAATAGACGCTGTGGTAGCCGTGGGGGCGATCGTACCAACATCCTTTCAAACAACAGAAAAAAGCTCTACTACAGCACCAGAGCGCGAAATAACCGCATCTGAGCCGAATTTTACAACCGCACCACAGCCTAAACAAATCCAGGAAGCAACAGAGAACTCCGACAGCCCAAACATAGCTGACATCTCCCCCCCATCTCCAGAATTCCCCATCCCCAATTCAGAATATTTAATCCCTTCCCAGCCAGCAGGAGCTTATTTAGACACTCAGCAGCGCTACCAACTCCTAGAAACCGTGCCGCCGAGAAAACGCTCAGACACAGTAGCAGTAACAGTCTTGGACTGTCAGCCGCTGGAAATGTCACCCCTCAAAGCCATGCTAGCAGCCAACTCTGCCAGCGTCGCCAGACGAACCTCCCCCTACACCGCAGCAATCAAAGGCGGAGAAAATTCAACCAATCCCGCCTTAGCAGAGCTTTGCCAAGGCATAGCTGAACCTTATCTGGCACTCCGGTGGCAATTCTCTCAAAACCTGCCAGTCATTCACGATAGCTGGTCAGAAAACGAACAGGCAGTGCTGCTGCTAGAAGACTGCTCCCAATGGCCACTGCTGGTAGAACGCTGGAATCAACCCGAAACTTCCACCCAGCAAATTTTATACTGGCTGCACGAAATGACAGAACTGTGGGCTGCCCTAGAACCCTGGCGCTGTCGGCAAAGCTTGTTGGAACTGACCAATTTGCGAGTCAACCCCGACTCTTCCTTTTCCTTGGCTTCTTTGCGACTGCAATACCTCTATCCCGAACCCGCCGGCTCCAACCTGCAACTGGTAGATTTGGGGCAATTGTGGCAGGTGATATTTAGCCAGTCCGATCATCGCACTCAGTTTGGCGCCTTGCTCGAACTGCTGCAACAAATGTATAGAGGCGAGATTAACACGATCGAAGAATTGCGATCGCGCCTAGAAACAGTTCCCCTCGAACTCCAACCCGCACCTTCACCAAGCTCAACCCCGACACGCAGGCCTTACCGCAGCCCCGACGAGTCGCCCGCCGACGTTGGCGAGGTCTTAACCCAGCCCATGCCACTCCAGATTTACAGCTTAGAAGACGCAGGCCTCACCGATGTGGGCCGCACGCGCGACCACAACGAAGACTTCTTCAGCATCTGGACTCAGCTCAACAAACTCGAAAGCTGCTTCGGTCGCATCTTTCAAACCAAAGGGCTTTACATTCTCTGCGACGGCATGGGCGGACACGACAGCGGAGAAGTAGCCAGTCAACTAGCGGCTGAAACCCTCAGAGAATTCTTTCAAACCCGTTGGGAAAATCAACTACCTCCGGCAGACACCATCCGCGAGGGAGTCCTGCTAGCCAACAAAGCCATCTTTGAAATCAATCAAAAAGACGGACGCTCCGGCAGCGCCCGCATGGGTACAACTCTAGTCGCAGTCTTAGTTCAAGACACCCAATTCGCCGTTGCCCACGTCGGCGACAGCCGCCTCTACCGACTGAGAAAGGGACAAACCCTAGAAAAAATCACCTCAGACCACGAAGTCGGCCAGCGCGAAATTAAGCGCGGAGTTGACCCGGAAACTGCTTATGCCCGTCCCGACGCCTATCAACTAACTCAAGCCATCGGCCCGCGAGACAGTAATTTTCTCAAGCCAGAGGTGCAGTTTTTAGACTTGTGCGAAGATACTTTGTTGATTTTGGCTTCCGACGGCCTGACAGATAATGATTTGTTGGAAACTCACTGGCAGAACACTCTCGAACCCCTGTTCAATCCCCAAGCTGATCTCGACCAGGGAGTTGCCCAATTGATTGAACTGGGCAACAAACGCAACGGTCACGACAATATCACGGCAATTATCATTCGGGCGCAGGTAGGCGCATTTCGATTTTAGAATTTGGATGCTGCCAACTTTTTCAAAGGTGGCGCCTTTGCCCCGCGACAAGCGAATTTCAAAGGTGGTACCCGCCACGTGATTTATCCGTGGAATCAATCCAAAATCTAAAATCTAAAATCCTCAAGCCCCCAAATTTATCCGTGGGGTCGCCTCTAAAATCTAAAATCTAAAATCTAAAATCGAATGACCGCCTGGGTTAAACCTGCAATTGTTGCAGAGCAAAAAAACAGCTTCTGCCGTTTCCTGGCAAGGCTTTACTGCTCGCTCTGTTCTTAGGTATCCGGTGTTGAAACAGCTTGGGTTTGAGTGCTAAAAAACTGATTACAGACCCATACAATTGCAGAAAAGCTGTAGAGTACCGACCATTTATCCGTAGCTTTAATTTTGAGACTCTGTTCAGGGAATCTACCGGAAAAAGTTGCTTTATAGTAAGTGGATTCATCATAGTTGAAAGAGCTTTCACTTACAAAAATAGTTAGTCTAATGAAAAAAAATCAACTAAAATGAAGTGAGTCAATCGATTTTAGATTTTAGATTTTAGATTTTAGAATTGAAGCATTGACCCCACGCATAAATACGTTCGGCAAGTTTCATCTGATACAGGTTTTTTATTTCTGGACGGATGAATCACGTGGCGGGTATCCTGGATTCTTTCGGTCAGCAGGCGGGCTGATGCGAAATCTGTTTTATACTCGATCGCTCTTGGGGCAATTTGGGTCTAGGCCGGAACTGCCGGCCCTACCTATAGATGTGGGGGTAAATCACAACCTGCTGCTCCAGCAAATTTACGTAAAAGTTTAGCGATTGTTTACCTACTTTTTATAGTTTCAATTTTTAAATCGATCTACTGTGTTTTAAGGAGCGATCGACCCCTCAGAAATTTTACGGATAATTGTTCCCAAAAAAGTATTTATAACTTAATTGTTTATGAAATCTTTAATCATAATCAGGATATTATAAAGTTTTCCTGAAACTAACCTGTGAAGCTCATAATTAATTTTTAATTTCTAATTTTTCAAAGCCCTACGTCCCTAATCTGTAAATTCTTGCCACCTCTCACTGCCACATCAGGGAGTTCAACCACATCAATCGAAAATGCTGCTGACTCTTTTAGATCCAGAAAAACAAACCCCCCTGCAACAGTGGAGTTTCCAGAGCGAATCCATTATTCGCATCGGCCGCTCTCCTGAAAATCACGTTGTGATCCCCAATGCTCTAGTGTCGCGGCAGCATCTGGAATTGCAAAGAGTTAATAGCGGGAAGTCCAGCCAATGGTACTTAGTCAATTCCGGGACAAATGGCACTTTGGTTAACGGTATTCTCATGTCTCAGGGTTGGATATCCGACGGTGCCCTGATCCAGTTGGCGCGGGGCGGCCCAATTCTGCATTTCCAAGTTATTACGATTGAAGTCGGCGGCAAGATTGAGGCGAACCCCAACGTCAATCTCGTGACACCAAGGTGTACCCACGCGGGAAACCCGCCGGGAAATTTATTCTGCATCCACTGCGGCGAACCGATTAAAGTCGATCGCACGGTGCGTCACTACCAAGTGCTAAGAACTTTGGGCCAAGGCGGTATGGGGACAACGACTTTAGCCTGGGATCGAGAGAAAGCGAAAGCTCAACAACCCGGAAGTTCCCCCGCCGCTTCTCTGGTAGTCCTCAAGGAAATGAATGCTGATATGGCTCAAATCGCCAAAGCTCAAGAACTGTTTGAACGTGAAGCTAAAACTCTCAAGGCCCTCCACCATCGGGGAATTCCTCAGTTTTTTGACTTTTTTGTGGAAGGGGGTAAAAAATACTTGGTGATGGAAATGCTCCACGGCGAGGATTTAGAAAAACGCATCTACAACCGCGGCCCTGTTGCTCCCCAACAAGCAATAGAGTGGATGATCCAAACCTGTGAGGTTTTGGACTACATTCACTCTCAAAAACCCCCGATCGTCCATCGGGATATTAAACCTGCTAATTTGCTGGTGCGCCACCGCGACAATTGCATTACAGTGCTGGATTTTGGCGCCGTTAAAGAAATCGGCACTCCTCCGGGCACTCGCATCGGCGTTGAAGGCTACACCGCACCAGAACAAGACCGGGGACAGCCTCTCCCTCAGTCGGATTTATATGCTATTGGGCCTACTTTAATTTTTTTGCTAACGGCCCAAAGCCCTCAAAACTTTTACGGGAAAATAGCTGGAGGTTACGGCTTTAAGCTCGAAAATATTCCGACGATCGCTCCCAAGCTGCGGGACACCATTTTGCGAACCACGGCAGCTAAGCCTGGGGATCGCTTTCAAACTGCTCAACAATTAGCTCGAGCTTTAGCAGCTTCCCTTTAATAGAAGTCAGAAGTCATTAGTCATTGGTCATTAGTCATTAGTCATTAGTCATTAGTCATTAGTCATTAGTCATTAGGAACAGAGCAAAGGGAAGAGGGAAGAGGGAAGAATTTAGCAACGGAAATTTATGAAAGAAAATTTACCCGATCGCCTCAAAATTTCTCTCCGACACCCCAGTCCTCCGTCTCCTCTGTTATTCTTCGTCCCAAGCTTCTACAGCTATCAATTCGCTCACGGGGTCTTGCATAGAAAAATCAAACTCTAGCAATTGCTGTTTCCAGTACGGCCATTCGTCGCCGTAAAGCAGAGCAATTTTCCAAATACTGTCTGTGGGCTTGATAATGTCAGACGTGACGAGAGAATGCACCTGACGCTGGAACTTAACCATCGGCTGTATCACCTTCTGGCTCATAATACCTCTTGAATTGTTTAAATCTTGTGTAATTACCACTTCCCAGCGCACACTCTTTATCGCAGTTTCGCCAAGAACAGTCTAGCCAAGATACGTGTAGATTTTAGTCGGGAAGCTACATATTCAACTTGTATCTCAACACTGTTCGTTTTGACAAGGCCCTATAAGCAAGACTGAATAGTCAAGACCGACTTCAAAGAATTAATCATCTGTGAAATGTCGCACTGTATGCTGTCGATCGGCAGTGGAAGGTTTGCCGCCTCAATTGTTTCCACATAGTAGTAGATGCAAGGGCTGCGCTCGGCTTGTTCTGGAAAAGGCTGAGTTTGCGTAGGAGAAACTGCAACTACTGCGCTTTCGCTGCTACAGCGTAATTTCCGCTTTCCTGCGGGTAAACCACACCTGTTTCACCTTCGACGCTGGGTTCGCTGTGAGAGTGGGATGTGAACTACATAAACCGATTATAACTCTACTGACCGCAAAAGCGATCGAAAATTGTTGGATACTGTTGATCGCCACCCCTAAATGTCGATCGAACATTCAAAGGCGACAGCACAGCGGGCGTACCAGCAAGTTCCAAACCCATCGTCCGTCCTGATTGAGTCCATCTAAAATCTCAAATCTCAAATCTAAAATTGTATGACTTGGACAAGGCGACACATTCTCACTCTGGCTGATTTTACCTCGGACGAATACGATACGGTGCTGCAAACAGCAGCCAGTTTTCGGGATGTGCTCGGCCGCCGCACGAAGAAAGTGCCGGCCCTGCAGGGTCAAGTGGTCGCGAATTTGTTTTTTGAACCTTCTACCCGGACTCGCAATAGTTTTGAGTTGGCGGCGAAACGGCTGTCAGCGGATACGCTGAATTTTACCCCTGGAAGTTCTTCTCTAACGAAGGGGGAGACTATTCTGGATACGGCTAAGACTTATCTGGCGATGGGAACGGATTTGATGGTAATCCGGCACGAACAAGCTGGAGTTCCCAGCACGATTGCTTCGGAAATGGATCGCTTGGGGTCAAGAGTCAGCGTTCTCAATGCTGGAGACGGCCAGCACGAACACCCATCGCAAGGTTTGCTAGACTTATTTACTATTTGTGTTCTGTTAGATAACGAAAATCCGCGGCTGGAACTTTTAGCGGGCAAAAAAATTGCTGTGGTGGGCGATATCTTGCATTCGCGGGTGGCTAGGTCTAATATTTGGAGTTTAACGGCTTCTGGGGCAGAGGTTCATTTGGCCGGGCCGCCGACTTTGCTGCCGCTGTTGTTTGCTGAGTGTGGCGATGGTAGGGAAGGCAAGTTATTTTTGCACTGGCAGCTTGAACCTGCTTTGGCTGATGCTGATTTTGTGATGACTTTGCGGCTGCAAAAGGAACGGATGAGCGACCATTTGCTGCCGAGTTTACGAGAGTACCATTCTTTGTACGGGATTACGCGCGATCGACTGAAACTCTGCAAGCCGGATGTGAAAGTGTTGCACCCAGGCCCGGTTAACCGTGGCGTAGAAATTAGTTCGGATTTGATGGACGATGCCCAGTTTAGCCTGATTTCTCAGCAAGTTACCAGTGGCGTGGCGGTGCGGATGGCATTACTTTATCTAATCGGTGGCGGTAAAGTTTAGGCTATTAGTTGTTAGTCAATCGATTTTAGATTTTGGATTTTGGATTTTCGATTGACTTGCGCGAGATAAATGCTCTTTCTTGAGGATTTTCGATTTTCGATTTTGGATTGATTCCACGGATAAATCCGGGGGCTTGATACCACCTTTGAAATTCGTGGTCATGAATTTCGGAGATTCCATGATTTTCAGGATCGATCGCCTCTTTACAATAATCGTTACCCAGTATGGCCGGGTAACGATTAAAACTCTTTCTAGAAATGTCAAGTGCTCTAGTTAAGAGTTAGGAAAGCCAGGACGCAGATACCCAGCCGCCACCTTTGACTTGTGCCCAGCCGTTTTTGTAACGACCGGTTAATTTTACGTGGTCTCCACGATATAACTTGCCGATTACATGAGAACAGCTACTGGGGCGGTTGCGGATATTCAGTCGGCCCCCATTGGTGACAACTTTGGCGTAGTTGTGATGACCGTGATGGGCGCGATGGCCACAGTGTTTGCGGTAGCAACCTGCTGCCTGGGCTTCGCCACCGACACTCAGAACAGATAGGGCTACTGCCATACCTGCAACGCCTATCCATGCAGAATTAGGAATTTTCAAGCCCAGTTGGTCTAACGACTTGACTTGGAGTTCGGACTCTGGAGATTCATAAGCAACAAAAGAGTGGCTCAATGCTAGTGCTTCCATAGTTTCCTCGTGATTGTTGTTAACCTTTATTGGTGCAGACTCAGGTCAAAACCTCAATTAACAGCCCAAATTATTAACTTATGTTTCATAAAAGCCACAAAAGGGCGTTAAGGTCTTGCTTTTGCCGAGTATTGGCTAATTTTCCTGAACCCTGCACAGGTATATCATGTCATTGATGTAGCTTTCCGGAACAAAAAAATAAATAAAGTTTACATCGACTGCTCAAAATTTTGCAGACGCGGATCGGAACTCCGGGCTCAATTAAACTTAACTGTTTCATTCAAAAGGGAACGAAGTTATCGATTGGGGTTGGAAATTGCTTGTACTGAGTTGCGAATGACACTACTTATTTTGGTGCTGATTTATTGAATTGCTACAGCAATATCGGCAGTTAATTCGATCGAACAAGCATCCGGCTCGTCTTCAATCACGATATTAATTTGTTTCGGGCCAGTCATAGTGTAGCCGATCGCACTGGTGCAGAAGTTCGGGGCGATGGCGTCGGGCCCTCGCCCGTGCTACAAGATGGGTCTCAAGATTAGTCGCCCTATGTCCCCGACAAGAATGCAAGACAAATCCATCGCGACTTGATTTGTGTCAAGATCAATTAACTTCTCCAGCACCAATTCTTTCGCAATGAACTCCTTCGCTGCACTTTCGATCGGCACAATTCCTCAACGCCATGAATCAGACAGCTTCGCCATTACCTTAGCGCCGTTGTCTGTAGAGGAAATATACGCTTTGGCAGATGACCCCGCGAACGGAGCGGTGGTAATGATGAGCGGTACAGTCCGCAACCAAACTGACGGTCAAGCTGTAGTTTCCCTAGAATATCAAGCCTACGAACCGATGGCCGTGAGAGTATTCCAGCAAATTGCTACTGAAATCCGCCGCCAGTGGGCCGATGTCAATCGGGTCGCCATTCACCACCGCGTCGGACACTTGCAGGTAGGCGAAATCAGCGTACTGGTGGCTGTTGGCTGTCCCCACCGGGACTCGGCCTTTGCAGCTTGCCAGTACGCCATAGATACGCTCAAACACAATGTACCGATTTGGAAAAAGGAACATTGGGCCGACGGTTCTAGCAGTTGGGTTAGTATTGGAGCGTGCGAGGTTGTCGGGCATTAGTCAATCGATTTGAGATTTGAGATAGAAGAGGGGAACTTGTTACGATCTCCTAACGTCAAAAAGTGTGGAATGTTCGATGAGCCAATTCCACCGATGAGCGACTTTATTTCCGTGTCCTGGTCTGCGGTTGTGGCGACCGTTCAAAGAGTGCAATTGCCAGCCGAAAAACTCTCTAATTATGACTTGGTGTTGCGGTGTCAGGAAGGAAATCGACCTGAGACCACGGCCTTTTCAGAACTGTTGAAGCGGTATCAGTCCCACGTAGACAGGGTTCTCTATCACTTGGCCCCTGACTGGCAAGACAGAGCAGACTTGGCTCAGGAAGTGTGGATTCGGGTCTACCGCAATATTAACCGCTTGCAAGAGCCTGTTAAATTTCGGGGCTGGCTGAGCCGCATCGCCACTAATTTGTTTTACGATGAGTTGCGGAAGCGCAAACGGGTGCGAACTCCGCTGTCGCTCGACGTACCTCGTACTCTGGAAGATGGCGAGGTTGATTGGGAAATTCCGGCAGACAGTCCGGGGCCTGATGAAGATTTGACGACGAGAGAATTTTACGACCAGTTGCGGGTGGCGATCGCAGATTTGCCGGAAGTCTTCCGCACTACTATTGTTTTGAGAGAAATAGAAGGTTTAGCCTATGAGGAAATAGCCGAAATGACCGGAGTTTCTCTGGGAACTGTCAAGTCGAGAATTGCTAGAGCTCGCCAAAGATTGCAGTTGGAATTGCAAAAATATCTTGATGGTAATTAGCAAGAGTAATTTCAGAGGCGGGTTAAGAAGATTTGATGAAGTTTGCTGTGACATCAAAACTTCTATTTTAAAATATAAATAAGCAGTAAATCATTCTAATAGCGAGTGCGTGATTCCCCAATTAGAGCAAGTGTGAAATATGAAGGGTAACTTTGAATCCGATAAAAATCAAAATCAGCAAGGCGTCGGGGATTCACTCGCCCAAAATCAAGTTAACAACAATTATGCCCAGGGCAATGTAACTACTATGATGCGCGATCGCTTTGAATTGCTAAGTGCCTACCTCGACGGTGAAGTGACGGCGACAGAACGTCGGCAAGTTGAGGAGTGGCTGACAAATGACCCCACTACGAAGCGTTTGTACTCGCGACTGCTGATGATGCAGCAGAGCTTTCAGGCAATGCCGGTGCCTGCTGCACAACAATCTGCACAGGAGTTGGCGACGAAGGTTTTGCAGCGGGTGGAACGCAAGCCGAAACGGACTTGGATTTTGGGTGGAGGTGCGATCGCAGCTTTGTTGGTTGCGGTGGTGTCCGGTGTCGGTGGTGGCCGCCAATTGTTTGCTCCTCAGTTTGCTCGATCGCCCGTTCCTGCTGAATCTGACGGTTTGATGATGGCTTTAAACGAGCCTCTGGTGGAGATGGTTAATCCCAATGATTTGATGCTTGGGGTGAATGCACCGATCGTGGATATTCCCAAAGTTGGTGTAGCAACCCCTCAAAAGTAATTGCTAAAGGCGCAGTAGGATTTCTGTTTTGAGCAATAACGAAAGTTGCTAAGCTCCCTAAAAAAGGGGGCTTTTTGCCGTTTTTCCCAGTTTTTTAAGGTGATATATCCTTTGACATTTTCCCGCCTTTGAATGACGAATTGTGGGGCGATCGCATCTTGATATCGGAGTAGGTAGCGAGTGGAATTAGAGCGGGCGATTCCCTACGGGATAGTTTCGCACGCGCGTACTTGTCACCGATTTTTTTTGATATTTGCGATCGGCAACAGCAATGTCTCCTCAATTTCCTGCCGCACCGTAGGAGATACATTAGAAGCGCTATTGAGGCAATATACCAGCAATTTATTAGCATCGTAATACTCCCTCAGCAATGACTTCTGCTGTTCGCTAAATTGCCAAACGCGAGTCATATCGCGATACAAAATCATCATTTGTCTTAATCGCTTATCCCAAGCCTGACCGTTATCTTGCCACCATTTCGCAAATATCTCTTTGTCACTTTTTGGATCGGGCAGTTGTTCCAGAAGTTCTTGTATCGCTTGCCTTTGTTCAGGCTTAAGGGCAGGTACAAGGTCGCAGTCAAGAACAAGGTCAAGGGTAGGGACAAGGGTACGTTCAAGGGTAAGGCGGATGTAACCAAGGGTAGGCTCAAGCGCATCCTTAAGCACGGTATTCAGGGCAAGGTCAAGACCACCTTCAAGTGCAAGGTTAAGAACCTGTTCCAGAGCTTGTCCCACAACTTTTTTCAGATAAGGGTCAAGAGAAAGGGCAAAGCCACAGTCAAGGAGGGGATATTCAAGGGTCAAGTAAAATGCTCTAACTGCCGCAGGTTTGTAGGGAAAATCAACCGAAAGGGATTTTTTTTTGAGCCATTTTAGGAATTGCTGTAACTGCTCATTGTCAGCGACAAGTGCATCAACTTGCTGTTTCATTAACAGCAATAAGTCATCAGCTTTTCGCAACATCCCAACCGCCAACAAAAAGACTTCTCGCCAAGGCTTCTCGGTCAGGTGGCTGACCATTTTTTCCAAAGCTTGTGGAGCGGAATTAGTAACAAGTTCTCTAGCAGTAAAATACTCTTGAAATGTTAGATGAGAAAACGAATAAATCCCTCTTGCCCTTTCCACTAATAATCCATGTTGTGCCTCGATCGCCTTCAGGACAACCTCACTATCCATTTCTAACTGAACGCGGTCAGTTGTGGCATCGGGTAAGTTAGCCAGATAGTCGGCAATCACTTGTTGGATTTGATTCTTTTCAATAAAGTAATCGCCCCGATCAAAAGTAATAGCTGCCACAAAAGCAAGTAAATGTTTCTTGCGGCACAAATTCAAATCTCGATAAACTTCATCCCGTTGAATGCCTCTAGTTTCATCCCATTTTCTGAGCATAATTTCCAGTCCTTCCTCATACAAGTTGGCTCGGTTGGATGGGAAATTTGCTTGGGCTTGGAATACTAAACAAGTCAGATTCAACAAGATAGGCGTTACTGCCAGTTCTCGGATTTGCTGATTTTTATTCATTTTTAGCTGCTCTACAAATTGAGACGCTAAAGCTTTCCCGGCCTCCATATTCTGGGAAAATGCCACAAACCAATTGCGAGCAAAGGCAGCGATTTGCTTGTTATTAAAATCTGCTACCTCAACACAGGTAAACGCTTCGTCGTGAAATCTGTACTTAGAAGCGGCAATTCGACAGGTAATAATAAACTGATTGTTATAATACTTTTGGACAAACTGACGAATCTGTCTGACGACTGCATCGCTATCTGATTCTGGGACTTCATCTAAGCCGTCCAGCAAAATCAGCCCTCTGCCTTGACTGATTGCGAATTCAGTTTGCGATCGCGCCTCAACTCCGCAACTGGCAAATTCGTCGCTGATATATTCTAATAAGTCAAGATTAGCGACTTCAGCAAACGTTTTCAGAGAGATAAAAATCGGTATTTTGTTTGTTTCAAATTCCGAGCGATCGCACTGAATGGCGATATGTTTCAAAAAGGTAGTTTTACCGGAACCAGGTTTGCCGAGTACCATCAATTTAGAGTGAGATTTCACCGCATCCAACCCAGGGACTCGTTTCTGGCATACTTTACCTAATCCCAAGCGGTTAAAGTTATCCGCATCTGGGTTGAAGCCTCTGAGTAAATCGCTAATTTCTCCCGGCTGCCAACTGGTAATTTCCTCCAAAATGTTGACTTCAACGTAGAGCTTGCTGACATCAACGGGCTGTGCAATATCCAACAGTTGCATTTTGCTGTAAAGCTGTTGGATTTTGCTGTGGCATTTTTGCCGTATCTCTTCCACTACCGAATCAATATGCTGTTGGCAAAAATCTCTAACCCCCCCAACCCTCCCTTGGTAAGGGGCGGCGAAAGGACGATCGACAATTTCTTCCCAATTCAACTGCAAAACCGTGCAGAAAGCCTTGAAAGCATTGGCTTTAATGGGTTCTTGTCCTCGTAAGAAACGCCTCCAAGTTGGCAGCGACAGACCATCGGCATAAGGGCCTGCCTCTGTCCAAGTTCGATCGGGTTCTAATGTTTGACTAGCTTCTACTAACCATCTGGGGTCTTCTATCGTCGATCCCCTTTCTCTTCTAGCTTGCCTAATTTTTACTAATCCCTCCTCAGAGGCTTTGAGGGTCGTCATTATATAATTTACTTCTTTAATTGTCAATGTCAATTTTAGATCAGTTTAGCGATCGCAAACTGAGTTTGTCAAGACCCCAGCAACCAAGAGAAAATGTTCCTGACAGCAACTGCACGGCACAGGCGAAAATTCAGACATAAATCATGCAAAATTAATCCTTCAGAATGCCAGTCTCTTGTGTGTCTAAAAAATACCTATTAAATGATGAGGAAGGATAGCAAGATGAGCAATAATTTCAATGAAATTCCCTCCCGTGGTATCGGCATAAAACTTATTAGCAAAATTGCCGATAAGCTAAGCTATACACGCACTTGTGACCAGCGAAACTGTCTGTTAATTGTGAAAAGTTTTCATCCAGGTATAATACCAGCCCAGCAGACCAATCAATCTGGTTATTTGAATCGGGCAGTTGGTTTGTTAAACAGTTTTAATTTGGGATTAAAAAAAAGACAAAATCGAGACTTTTATCCGATTTATCCTCATCGAATTAAAACAATCCATTTGCAACTAAATACTGACCTCAAGAGTGTTACGCAAGTTTTATGGTGGGTCGAGCAGTTTTTTAGAGTATCTACCCATTCCCGAAGCAGTTTTGCAGCAGTGCAAACTTGCTACGATCGAAGGGTTTACAAATGCTGTTCGCCACGCCCACAAAAATCTGCCCTTTGAAACTCCGATCAACCTTGAAATAACCGTATTTAGCGAACGCCTAGAAGTCAAAATTTGGGATATGGGAGAGCCTTTCGACCTCCAAGCTAAGTTGATTGAAGAATTACCAGCTATTTGGAGCGAGCTGGGGTTTATGCTTGACTAAAGTAAAGCTGTTCTGTAATTCCCAGCTTTCAATTGACAAGAAAAAGAAACTTTTTTGGTATGACTACTGATACTACTCCCAAGATTCTTGTGGTGGATGATGACCCATCCATCCGCACTCTAGTTCATCGCTTTTTAAATCAGAAATATCAAGTAGATTCGGCAGCAGATGGCGAGACGGCTTTAACATTGTTTGAGAAATTAAAGCCACTGCTAGTCGTTCTTGATTGGAATTTGCCGGATACTACAGGCTATCACCTCTGCCAGGAAATGCAGCGCCGTACTAATGTTTTTGTGATTATGCTAAGCAGCCGCACCGACGAAGCCGATCGACTTAAAGTCCTGTCTGCAGGTGCTGATGACTATATCTGCAAACCCTTTGGACTGGCGGAGTTGGCAATTCGTATAGAAGTTGTGTTGAGACGCATGAGGCCTGTCACTTCATCACGTATTGTATTCGATCAATTCGCGATCGATTCAGCGCGTCGGGAAGCAACACTCAACGATCGCATTATCAAGTTAACAGCCTTGGAATTTAAGATATTGTATTTTTTGGCAAGTCATTCCGGTCAATCTTGGAGTCGCCAACAGCTAATCGAAAAAATCTGGGGGTGGAACTGCGACGACACAGGAGAAAAGCAAGTTGTTAGCGTACATATTGGTCAGATTCGCAAGAAAATGATTGAAGTTGATGCTAGTGGGTCGCAGTTTATTAAAACAATTCGGGGTTACGGTTACAGATTCGAGCCGCCCGTTAGCGAAGCCCTCGAAGAGGATCGCACGGCAATGGCAATTTACTAAGCTCATCGGCATTAACCACCTTATTTGGTGAAAAACATATTTTCCCACCTGCCGTCGGGCAGCCAGATGCCTCCTAGGGAACGAACGCGATCGGGTAACATGAAGTAAGCCCAAGCCGTGCCTAAAGGTTTGAGGTGTCGATCGAAGATTTCGATTTCCTGCCGCTGATATTCGTTTTGTGTCGGTTCCCGCAGCGGATGATAGTCTTCCAATCGGTCTAAATCGTCCAAAATAGCCGAGTTTGCGAAACAGAGGAGAAAACCGCAGACTGTGCCATCTCCGGCCATCATCGCAGGATAGCCGATCGGCAGCGCAAAAAGTTGACCGCGGGCGATCGCGGGGTAAGCATCCACAACTTTTCCTTCGCAGTAGCGGAGGTAGTTGCACTCCCCCGGTTTGAGTGTGCCGTAGACAAAGACTTTCATCGGGTAGGGCCTAACCGCTAGTTTTTGCTAACATAGATGGCTAAGCTAATAGTTTAAGTCTCGCGGGCGATCGCGACTGCAATCTTGATAAATTTCGTTGTTTACCCTTTCTTATAATTCATGACTCTAGCAGTTAGTTTTATTGCTTTTGGACTTCGGCCTTTGTACTTGAGCTCTTTTTTGCCGTCCCTGCCCCTGGACAGCTTGTTTTCGACTCAAGGGATTATGGTGATGCTGCTGGCGGCCTATGCGGGGGCGATGTGGATGTTTCTCACCAGTGCTCCGAAGGTACACACGGTGATGGTATCGGATCTCGGACAGGCGAGGGAGTTCTATGAAGGTATGCTAAACCTGCCCGTAGCAGAAGTGCCGCTGCACTACTACTACAATTACGAGCAAACTTTGGGGACAACTGGTATTGATCCGCTGTATTTGTCGCCGAATGTCGGGAGGGCAACGACCTCTCAAACGCTGGGGAGTCCCGATGGTTTGTGGTATCAGTTGATGAAAAATACCCAACTGCACATTATTAGCGGGGCCGGTGTAGGGGAAAAAAATCGCCCGCGTCACGTTTGTTTCGATCGCGAATGTTTGGATCAGCTATTGATGAGGGTACAAACTCGCGGCATTAGTTATAAAATTCGCCGGGAAAAGCCGCTGAATTTTTTGGTCAAGGATTACGATGGTCGCGTGATTGAAATGGCTGAGGTTAGTAATTAGAAAAGACTCAACGGTTAAAACCGATCCTACACAAAATTTAGTCTCCGCAGAGAGGGACAAAAGAATCAAAGGGGTATTAAAGCCTAATTTGGTATTACAGCCCAAGTTAGAAACCCGGTTTATCTACTAAAAAACCGGGTTTCTTGTTTGTCAATTAATCTTAGATTCAACGCTAGATTTTTCCGATGTCGCCACTGCTTTAATCTCTGAAATCGCTTTCCGGCTGAAGATTTGGAAGTAGAGAGAAACAAAAAACTCTTTGACTGGAAAAATGATAAAAGTCAAAGGATTAATTGTCACGATGATATTGCGGGCATCACCTTTAGCTTGTTTGACAACTTGCTGCGCTACCCAATCTGGAGACATAATGCCGATCGGGTTTAAGTTGCTTTTAAACGGCCCTAAAATCAGTTTGCGAACGATGCAGGGTGCGTCTAGCCGCCGCAGGGTGACTAAATCTCCCAGGGCGCGTTTGCTGAGTTCGTACAGGGGACTGACAGCGGGAATTACTTCGGCTTCTGAAGTGTTGATCCAGACTTCTTTGCAAGCGATGTTTTCGTTAGTACGGACTGTTAAGAAAAAGAGTTCCATCAGCCGCCACGCGGAAAAAGTGTTAATTTCGTATGACTTGGCGATCGCCTCTCCTGTTCTTTCTCCCTGTACGTTAATCCCGTGATTAATGACGAGAATATCGATTTTTTCTAACAATAGGGCTAAGTCTGCCTCTTGGCCAGCTTGCCAAGTTACGGTTTTTACAGGTAAATTTTCGCCGTCTACATCCAAAATAATTTCCTCATTTCCAGAGGAGAGGGCGATCACTTTTGCACCAGCTTTGTGCAGGTGTTTGAGTAGCAAACGCCCTAAAGTTCCCGATGCACCGGTGACGGCTACAGTTTTGCCTTTGAGAGAAAGTGCTGTACCCATAAGTTTATCTATTAAGGTGAAAGTACCGCAATAGTAAGCATTTTGATTGTCGAAGTGATGTCGCCAGTGATAAGGTTTATTAACTAACCACTTGCCAGGGGGAGTCAGGAAGTCTCCCGGTTGGTGGGTGATGTCGGTTAATTCGTCTGCACCTTTGATGCCGCACGCGCGGGCGATCGCGCTCAACAAAAAGCCTAAAGTATAAATACAACCCGCTGCTGCGCCCCAGTGATATTCCGGCAGCCCAAAATAAGCTACAACCCACAGCAACAAGCCCAAAACCATCATCGCCGCACCTTCGGGCACGTCGTGACGCCAGTGTGCTTGCTTGTAAATTGTCTCGCTGACGGGGGTCAAATTCGGGCGGAAAACGCGGTGATGCCAAGTGTGCAGCTTTTGCAGGGGTGCCCAATAATGGGACACGACGTGATAAAAGTCTCGTATTATTTCTGCCCAGCAGACAGAAGCTATTGCCACAGCGCCGACTATCGAGTAATTTACCATGCTCACATTAGTTTGAAATTTGAGATATTAGAGATTGTCTGTTTTGAAAGATAACTCAAAATGGCTTTTATTGCTAGTCTGGAAGTTGACTCAGGCGTTTTAAAATCTGCAAAACGCGGTACAATTCATTGCCGGGATTGGAAATAACAAATTCCGCCGATCGGGCATACTGGGGAGTTTCGCCTCTAACTAACTTGACAAAACTAAAGTTAGCACCTGTAGAAATCATGCCAAAAGTAGGACTTTCAAGATTGGGATCGGCGAGCATATATGTCAGGAGTTGGGCAAGTGCTTGGTCAGTTGAAAACGAAAGTTGTTTGGATTCAATTACTGTCACCCATAAGTTTGCTTTCATAATTAGGATATCTATTCTGCCTTCGATGATTCTGCCTTCGTCTTCCTCTTGAATGGCGATAGACTTTTCGGCTTTGACTTGAAAAGGAGACTCATACAGACCGGCAATAAACAAAATGGGGCTGATGATTGTTAGCTTGACTGCATTTTCCAATACAGGCGGGGTGTCTACGAAGTTGAAGTATATGTCTTGGACGCGATCGAGTAATTGTTTTTCTGAGTCGGTTACTTCGGGTAAGTTTTATTGCCATTCTCGAAAAAATTCGCTGTTGCGAACTCGCTGCAAGCCGAAGTTATCAATTAGATAGCGGAGGTTGATGTCTCTTGATTGAATTTTTGGCATTATTTTATCAGAATTTATATGGTTGTCAATAAGTTTAGCCTAATTGGATTTTTAACCGCAGATGAACGCAAATGAACGCAGATGAAATTCTGAGTAAGTTAATTGGGTTCAGAGGTCTGTTTATGGGGATTTTTGATCGGCAATTCGCTGTTTTTGTCCAGCTTGCATTTGCAGCAATTGCGGTACGGTGACAAAACGATATCCCTGCTGTTTGAGTTTGGGAATAATTGCAGATAGCGCCTCGACTGAATGCTTGCGATTTCCGCCCCCGTCGTGCAACAATACGATCGCCCCCGTTGAAGCTTGGGATAGCACGCTACGGGCGATCGCAGCGGCCGGAGGTTGCAGAAAGTCTTTAGGGTCGATCGACCACATCACCACTACATAATTCTTCTTTTTAGCGTAATCTGCCAAACCGTTATTTAAGCGGCCGCCGGGAGGGCGAAACAAGAAACTTTTTGCCCCTGTCGATCGATAAATATGAACACCAGTATTATCAATTTCATCCGATGCTGTTTTTTCGGTAACATTGTGAGAATAGTGATGCCAAGTATGATTGCCGATCGCATTTCCCGCTTGCACAACTCGCTTCGCAATTTCTGGATACTCCCGCAAATTTGCACCCAAGCAGAAAAATGTGCCCACAACTTGATGTTTGTGCAAAACTTCTAATATTTTCAAAGTTTCAGGCGAAGGGCCATCGTCAAATGTCAGGGCGATAACTTTTGAGTTGTTAATACTGGCTTTATAAACAATTTGGCTGCGAAATTGCGCGGGCGGTGCGAAGACTAAAGGTTGTTGGGAAGGTTTGGGAGAGGGATTTGCGGGGGGAGAAGGGGGTGTTTTTAGTTTTGGGGGTTTCAGGAGGTTTGGAGGCGGATTTTCAACGGGTGCGATCGGTATTAGCGGATTTGAATTGGCGGTTTTTCGGTTTTCCCACAACAGGGAAATTGTGAGGCTCAATCCGATAAGTATAACGGTTTTAATTACCGATTTTTTATTGCGTTTGCGACTCATCAGGTATAGGATTTATTTTGAACAATCTCATTATGCCTGGTTCTGCTAGCTTAAAAGTTGGGTAAATTATTTTTTTGGCAAAAGGTCGATCGCACTCAAGCAAGACTTAGGCAAAAACCGGGTTTTCTTAGGCAAATCACTCGTGATTCGCCGCTGATTCCCATATAAAAACCCGGTTTATTGATCCAAAATCTACGCTTTTAGGCTCCCAAACCATAAAACTAGATGATGACACCCTCTGCGTCCAGAAATGTATCTACAATCGGCAAGTTTGCCGCGCCCTTTCATCCTCCGGTTCTTGCCACCCAAAAGCAAAATGACTCACCGCATTAATTTGGGGAGTCGCGGCGCGAATTGCCTGCATTTGAATCTCCAAAGACGGCCGATTTTTGAGAGGTTTTCCCCAATCTCCAGCAATGGCAGGAATGATTTTTGCTCCCGCAGGCGCTAAACTCACCGTCCGCTGCACTTGTGGGACAATGCAGCTTACATCCCCGCAATTTCCGTAAGACATGGCGTGGAATTCTACGGCAGCCGGAAAGCTGTCCCAAGGCTGCAATCTCGAATCATATCCTCCTTGATTTATCGCTTGATTTGCAGTAGGAAAAAACACGGCTCCTACAGGAATTCCCATCCTTTGAGCTGGTTGAATTGCTATCCCCAAAAAATCTAAAATCCCTTGGACTGCGTGAGCAACGCTCAGTTTCCACAGGTCTTTTTGCAGAGTGCCGGTATCGGGAAGCCGAGGTGTCGGTTTTGGTGTGGGAGTTGCAGGGTTGGGCTTGTTAGTGGCGGAAGTTGTGGAGGCTGATCTTGATGCGGCATTCTGGCTTCTAGAAGGTGGAGTTGCTACTGACATCGCCTGCGGAATTCGGCCCTGCCAAAGAGGTTCTCGCTCAGTTGGATACTGTTTGACTACTGCTTGAACGTCAGTAGTATTGATAAATCCTTTAGTCAAATATCGCTGGATTAAATTTCGCCCTTGCTGATTGCTAGCCCGCTGTAAAAGAACTTGCTGCGATGCTGGGCCGTAAATCCACAAGTCTTGAACTTTGGTAGCAACTGAAGCGGGCCCGATGCCCCTTAGATAGCGAATGTAGTCGAATAACATTCCTTGTGGCTTGCGCTTGACTATTTGATTTACTAACAAAGTATAGTCTTGCCGTGCTTGTGGGTTGTACGGATCGATAAAGGCTTGATTGCCCGGAACTTCTCCGAAGTCCTCGTTAATTGCTGCGTATTCGCTTACTGTTAAACTTGTCTGATTTTTACCGTTGATAGCGAGGGTTTGCTGTCTGTCTGGACGCTGAGCATAGCTATAGCCAAAGTTCATGGTAAATAACCAGGCGTATACTTTTAAACCTCGTTGTTTACCTTTGGCGATCGCCTTTTCTAACAAATCGTATTTCTCGTAACCGCGATTTCTCACAACAGAAGGCCAAGCCGTTGGATTGTCGGCTGCTGGGAGAAGCACTTGACCATCGTAAAACACTTCGACATAGACTTGGTTGTAGCCTTTATTCACAACTTTGTCTAATACTCGATCGAGTTCTCCGGGTCTGACATCGCAGGGATACAAACGCAGCCAAACTGCTTGGGTTTCGGGCCAAGTTTTTTTACGGCATTCTGCTATTTCCCGCGCGTGTTTGTTCAAAACAGCAAAATATGCTTGCTGAGATTCCCGTTTTCCCGACAGCGCGGCGCGGCGCAAGTCTTCTTTTTGATTGACCTGTTCTGGGGATAATTGGCAATAGGCTGATGTTTGGGCAAAAGCTGGTTGATTTCCGATAAACGGCCACACAAGTTGGCTGATGAAGCTACTGGTTAAAACAGCAGTTACCGCACTTAAAAAGCGTCGCTGGTGTTGAAAATTCGCGATGCGAGTTGGTGCAATTTTCATGGGAGAGTTGAATGGGGTTTCTGGTTTAAATTGGGTGGCGATCGCAAAAATGCGATCGCGCTCCACAAGCAGCTACAAATTTTCTACTTTTTTCTGTTGACTTAGTTATGGCACAAGTCGATCGCACAGTGCAAATTCTATCTGGCGGCTATTTAAATTCAATAAGGGCGATCGGGTAAGACAAGACTCCGCGATTAAACGGTTTTGCAGTATTTTTTCCCTAACTGCTGCATAAAAAAGCGCCTGAATACAGTGGGCGCTAAAAGCAGTTGATATTTCTACTAAAAATTGTTAACACTCAAATATCAAGGATGAAAGATGAATTAGTGAAATTTATCCTTGATCCTAAATTTTGAGATTAAGCTCCTCTGTTAAGAGCAGCTTCTACTTGCTGAAATTCTGACTCAAGACGCTTTTTCAATTTTTCAGGAACGGGACGGTTTGGATAGGAACTGTAATGTCCTGCCAAAGAGTTTAATGCCGTCCGCATTGTCGTGAAAGAGGCCAGCTTGGTAAGAGCGGGATCGCGGCGGTATTCAGCAAAAAAATCGTTGATACTCGTGCGAGCCTTGGCTTGAGCTGCTGCTTTTTCCGGCGTGCCCTCTGGCAAAGTGAGCGCTGTTCTCAAGCTGTTCACTAATGCTAATGTGTCTTGACCATAATCTCCACTCAGAGTGGCGGGAACATTGGTACAGCCCGCTACGCCGATGACAACAACTAATACCAGGGCTAACAGACGGGAAATGTAATGCTTCATAAGGGTTAAGAAAAATGGAAGCGAAAGCTGCAATCAAAATTAACCTTTATCCTATCTCGAATGGAGGTAATAATGCCAATTTTTCAAAATCTTTGCATCGATACCATGAAACATAAAATTTGTCAATCTAAAATCTAAAATCTAAAATCTAAAATCGATTGATTTGTCCAGCAACGACGGAGAGAATTTGGGTTTGTCGCAGCCACTGAGCATCAAAAGCGCCTAAGTGAGTTGTAGTAATCAGAGTTTGAAATCGTTCTTGAATTGTTTCTAAAAGTTGATTTTGGCGGCTCAGATCGAGTTCTGCAAGTACGTCGTCTAGCAACAGTAAAGGCGCTTCGCCGACGACTTCTTCAATAAGCTGCAATTCGGCTAATTTTAATGCTAATACCAGAGTTCGCTGCTGACCTTGGGATGCGTATTGACGAGCTGGGGTATTGTTAATGGTAAATGTAATGTCGTCGCGGTGGGGACCGACTAAAGTGGTTCCTTGAAACTGTTCTGCGATCGCCCTTTTTTGAATTTTCTCTAAAAATGCTTGCCGCACTCCTTCGAGATTGTCTTTAGCGATAAATTCTGAACTTACTTCAATATTAGCATCGTATTTCACATCTAAAATTTCTGCTGAACCGCTAATTGAACGGTGCCAATTTCGAGCTAAAGGCATCAAACGCTCCAAAATTCGATCGCGCCTGCGGATAACGCGAGCGCCCGCTGTCGCCAACTGCGCGTCCCACAAAGCTAATTCTGAACTGGGAATGGGGAATTGGGAATTGGGAATTGGTAAGTCTTCTGTATTTTCTGGTTCGGGACTTTCGGGTGCAATAAATCGCATCTTGTCAAAACTGTCGGAAAATTCCGCTTTCCTGATTTCTTTAGAACGTTTCAACAGAGCGTTTCGCTGGCGCAAAATTTGGTTGTACTGCTGCAAAATGTGAGCGTAAATCGGTTCTAACTGGATGACAAGGCGATCGATCCAATTACGCCTTCCTTCGGGCCCGCCCCGCACTAAGTCCAAATCCAAACAAGAAAATTGCACTACATTTAAGACGCTCAAAAAGTCTAAATGGCGGCGCAGCGGTTCACCGTTGAGCTTCAGTGTCCGACGCGCCCCTGAGCGAAGAGTTAAAGCTAAGTCGATCGCTCCGGTTTGACGTTCGAGTGTAGCATCAATTTGCCCGATCGGCTTTGAGTCGAGTATTAAATCGCGATCGCGCCCTACCCGGTGGCTTTTTAATGTAGAAAGCAACTCTACCGCTTCTAACAAGTTAGATTTTCCTTGAGCGTTATTTCCTACTAAAATGGTTTTGGGAGCGTCAAACGCTACCTTTTGATCGAAGTAGTTCCGAAACTGCCGTAGGTGCAGCGTTTTCAAATACATAATATTAGTAATTGGTAATTGGTAATTGGTAATTGGTAATTGGTAATTGGTAATTGGTAATTCGTAATTCGTAATTGGTAATTCGTAATTGGTAATTCGTAATTCGTAATTCGTAATACACTCATCGTAGGGCGCACCTTACGGGTTGGTAGCCACGAACGAGCATTTACGATTGCGATTTTCGCCGACCGTTGCGCTCGCAATGACATTATAACGAACTAATAAATGCTTAATCGTGACACAATCTATTTAGTCGGCGGAGGAATGAGTTTCGCTGTGAGCCAGGGGTTTCAACCCTGGCGGATCTTCTTGAAAATAGTACCCAATCGAGCGCTCTAGCTAATAATCAAACTTAGCTCACTATCCGTCAGCCGTTAACACTATTTCCTAGATTTGTTGTAAAAGCGCACAAACAGTTTTTCCATTTCAATCCAGACAAACATCAGAGCGCTGAAACCGAAGCAAACTAGCAATTCAAAAGGCGACAAATAGTGAGTGCCGAAAAATGCTCTCAGTGGCGGAACGTAAATCAGCATTAATTGCAAAGCAGTAGTAACAATCACAGCTCCCCAAACAAAAATATTAGTCAAGGGATTTAACTCGATAGTTAGCTGAGTGTTAGACCGAATTGCGATCGCGTGACCCATTTGTGCCAAACAAAGAGTTGTAAACACCATTGTTTTCCAAGCTTCGGGATCTCCAACATGGTTAGGGTTGGTGGTATATCCATAAGCCCACGACATCATCGCGATCGTCAAAATTGCAAAAATAATCCCGATGCGAATTATGTAAGAACCCAAACCCCGCGCAAAAATACTTTCTCGCGGACTGAAAGGAGGCTTTTTCATCACGTTCGGTTCCCCCGGTTCCACAGCCAAGGCCAAAGCGGGAACGCCGTCTGTTACTAAGTTCATCCACAAAATTTGCAGAGGCGTCAGCGGCACTCCTCCCAAACCGATTAAAGGTGCGGCCGCAATTGTCAAAACTTCGCCGATGTTGCTGCCCAAAATGTATTTAATAAAGCGGCGAATATTGCTATAAACCACTCGCCCTTCTTCAGCGGCGGCGACAATAGTGGCGAAGTTGTCGTCGAGGAGCACCATATCGCTAGCTTCTTTGCTGACATCGGTGCCGGTAATCCCCATGGCGATGCCGATATCGGCTTGTTTCAAGGCGGGGGCGTCGTTAACGCCGTCGCCGGTCATGGCGACAAATTTGCCCCAACTTTGCAAAGCTTGGACAATCCGCAATTTGTGTTCGGGGGAAACGCGGGCGTAAACGCTAACCTGTTCGACTTGCTGTTTGAGTTCTTCTTGGCTGAGCTTTTCTAATTCTTGACCGGTGAGAACTCGATCGCCCTCTGTTGCAATACCTAAATCGTAGGCGATGGCTTTTGCCGTCAACTGGTGGTCTCCTGTAATCATCACCACCCGAATGCCTGCATCGCGGCACTTCACCACTGCTTCCCGCACTTCCGGGCGGGGCGCGTCCAGCATACTGACGAGTCCCAGCCAAATCATGTCTTGTTCGCTGGTTTCCTCAGAACCTTCGGGCGGCAGGTTTTCCCAGAGTTTGTACGCAAACCCGAGGACTCGCAAACCGCCGCTTGCCATGTTGTTGTTTTCGACGAGGATGCGATCGCGCATTTCCTGGGTTAAAGGTTGTACTCGATCGCCGACTATAATGCCTTTGCAGCGCTCTAAGGTCAACTCTGGAGAACCTTTGGTCAGCATCAAATAATTCGCCTGCTGTCCTTCTGCTGCAGGAAATCCCGAATGTCCTGATCGGCCGGGCACTTCGCAAATCACGCTCATCCGTTTGCGTTCGGAAGAAAAAGGAAATTCCGCCGTCCGCGGCAGCAATTGAGACTGTTTTTCCTTATAAATGCCTGCTTTTCCCGCTACACAAAGCAGAGCTCCTTCTGTGGGGTCGCCTAAAATCTGCCATTCTTGTTTTTCTTGTTGCAATACTGCGTCGTTGCACACTGCACAGGCAATTAATAAAGATTCGAGTTCTGGATATTCCTCTAAATTATTAATTTTGGCCGCTGTCAGGCGATCGGTAAAATCTCCGATCGGGGCATAGCCATCCCCTGCGACGGCGACTGTGCAATCGCCCGTAGACACTAGCTGAACTACCATTTTATTTTGAGTCAGAGTACCTGTTTTGTCAGAACAAATGGTTGTTACCGAACCCAAAGTTTCTACTGCAGGCAGTTTGCGAATCAAGGCGTTTCGCTTCACCATCCGCCTAGTTCCGAGTGCCAGAGTAACTGTCACGACTGCTGCGAGTCCTTCGGGAACCACAGCCACAGCCATGCTCAGAGAAACTTCTAACAACTCTTCAAACCTGCTGGTATCGAACCCGATGCCGCCGTTTTGGAAGGTAATCATGCCGCCGATGACGACTATTGCGACTAAGGCTAGGGCACCGGAGACTAGAACATTTCCCAACTGGCTCATCCGCTGTTGCAGGGGAGTCGGTTCGGTTTCTACTGACTGAAGCATGGTGGCAATTTTGCCCAGTTCAGTTTTCATTCCGGTGTTGGTGACGATCGCCTTTGCTCGTCCCTGAACAACTTCTGTGCCCTGAAAAATCAGGTTGAGTCGATCGCCCAAGGAAGCATCTTCTGGAAGTTCTAGATCGGCTTGCTTGGTTACTGCTAGGGCTTCTCCTGTCAAAGCAGATTCTCTGACTTGCAGATTTGATGTTTCGATCAAGCGTGCGTCTGCTGCTATTTTTACCCCAGCCTCTAACAGCATCACGTCTCCAGGTACGAGTTCCTTGGCTGCTATTTCCGAAGTTTTGCCGTCCCGCAGGACTCTGACTAGGGGGGAAGCGAGGTTTTTGAGGGCTGCGAGGGCTTTTTCAGCACTTTGCTCTTGGAAATAGCCGAGAATGCCGTTGAGTATGACGATCGCAAAAATGGCGATCGCATCTTTGGGAAAAGTATTCGACCTGATGTCCAAAAAACCCGAAATCACGGCCACACCCATCAGCATCAACAACATGATGTTGGTGAACTGATCGACAAAAATCGACCACGGACTGCGGCCTCCTGTTTCTTCGAGTTCGTTGGGGCCGTATTGCTGCAAGCGTTCTGACACCTGTTTGCTGCTCAAGCCAGCGTCTTTGTTGCTGTTTAGCTGCTGGAGAGTTTGGTCAATTGCTACGGTGTGCCAAGAAGAGGGAGAATTTGAAGACATAAATTACGATCGATCGTGGGGCATAAAGGTGGTTGCGGCCGGACAGCTACAGCCGATCCATCTGGCTGATTACAGAGAGAGAGTTTTGAGTTCTGAATAAAAAACTGTTTAACTTGCTACTCGTTTTGGGCGGTTCGATGCCGGGGAAGCAAAAAGCTTTTAACTTCAATGCGTCTGGTGGCTCGATCGCGCCGTTTGTAGACCTACGGCTGTTTTCGTATAGTAAACGAATTCTTGTAAACTCTTAGAAGATAGCGGTAGACATTGGTAGTATGTAATAGGATAGGCTACCGTTTAAAACCAGCGCCGAAGCATCGGACTAAGCGAAAAAGTTTCGTAGTAAGCGTAACGGCTCAGCCCCCAAAAACGTAACGCATTGAATAGCGCTTTCAATATTTTGTTGAAAGCTTTGAGAGATACCTCCCGATCAGGGTTCGCTAAAAGCGATGCCTGATCTGCCATACACAGTAGATCGAGGCGCAATCCTGGATTTACCGGGTTAAATGTATCTGATAGCACCTATCCACCTTACCAAAAATAATGGGTTTAAAGCCCCGTCCTTCGCTTGACGGAAGGCCAAGCAGTGATTCTTGGAATCCCGCGGTACGGCCGGGGAGGATGTCAATATATAGATGAAGAAAGTTTTTTTGCAACCGCTGCAGGACAAACAGTAGATGCTTCCTCTGGGGTCAAATCCAATGACTCCCCAGACCAAGCATCCCCGCGTTATGAAAGACCGGGCCGGGTCTTTCAACTTCCAACGGCTGAGTTTTGTCACTAAATGCTGATATTTCCGGCAAAAGCTGAGGCTGTGGCGATCGGGTTGACAATCTTTGGGATTTTTCCCACACGCAATTCTGCCGCCATCCTGACATGGGGCAGAATTTTTGCTTGTTTCCCTATTCCCCCAGCCTTCTATTACCAAAACTTTAATTTACTTAACACTTCTTAACAATCCCGCTTTTCCACAGAAAGCTAACAAAGGCGATCGGCCCACGGGACGGTTCCTGGCAGTTGCACCCCCACAGCAGGGCGATCGAAGCAAACTCTGCGTTTATTGTTGCCCTCTCGCATCTACCCTCAGAAGGAGATTTGCCCGTACTTTCCCCCCCGATATTTACCTTCTTAGAGAGATAAGTTTCTGTAATAATTTGTAATAAACAAACGCAGGCGAGCATTGTATAAAGATTATCAGAGGGTTGAAACGACAGGCCAAAGTTAACAAAAACCCTGATTGACAAGGTTTGTCGCATCTCATAAAAGGTGTAAAATTTTCTAAGGTTTCTTAAACCTCCGTTGCAATGTAACAATAGTGCAGGTAGCGGAAAGGGAGAGATCGATGGGACCAGCAGATTAGCTGGCATCAAATTTCAACCCTTGCAGGCACTCGTAGCCTGAACAAATTTAACTTAACGGTTTTATACCGCAACCAAACTCAATTAACTCAAATAGGAGAGTTCTTTCATGTTTGACGCATTTACAAAAGTGGTTTCCCAATCTGACGCTCGGGGCGAATTTCTAGCTCAGGGTCAACTAGATGCTCTCAGCAGCATGGTTTCCGACGCCAACAAGCGGATTGATGCAGTAAACCGCATCACCGGCAACGCATCCAGCATCGTAGCCAATGCAGCTCGCACCCTGTTCGCTGAACAGCCTCAACTGATCGCTCCTGGTGGCAATGCGTACACCAACCGCCGCATGGCAGCTTGCTTGCGCGATATGGAAATCATTTTGCGCTACGTCACCTATGCAACATTTGCAGGCGACGCCAGCGTTTTGGACGACCGCTGCTTGAACGGTCTGCGTGAAACATACCAAGCTCTGGGAGTTCCCGGTGGCTCAGTTGCAGCCGGCGTGCAAAAAATGAAGGAAGCAGCGATCGCGATCGCTAACGACCCCAACGGCGTTACCCGTGGTGATTGCAGCTCGCTGATGTCTGAAATCGGCAGCTACTTCGACCGCGCAGCCAATGCAGTCGGCTAAAAATAGCCAAGCGAACCTTTCTTGTAAAGAAGCGAGCATCGCATTTTTGCAAACAATCATTTTTGTACAAAAACAACACAACATTAGGGAGAAACCAGAACAATGAAAACCCCTTTGACTGAAGCAGTAACCGCAGCCGATTCTCAAGGCCGTTTCCTCAGCAGCACTGAACTGCAAGTCGCCTTCGGCCGTTTCCGCCAAGCAGCAGCAGGTTTGGAAGCAGCCAAAGCTTTGACCGCCAACTCTCAGCGCTTGATCGACGGTGCAGCTCAAGCTGTGTACAACAAATTCCCGTACACACAACAAATGCAAGGCCCTAACTACGCTTCTACCCCAACCGGTAAAGCCAAGTGCTCTCGCGACATCGGCTACTACCTGCGGATGGTAACCTACTGCTTAGTTGCAGGCGGCACCGGTCCAATGGACGAGTACCTGATTGCAGGTGTTGACGAAATCAACCGGACATTTGAATTGTCTCCTAGCTGGTACGTTGAAGCTCTCAAGTACATCAAAGGCAACCACGGTCTGAGTGGCGACGCTGCAACTGAAGCGAATTCCTACATCGACTACGCAATCAACGCTCTTAGCTAGATTTGCGTGATGCCCGGAATTGTAAGCTGCTGTTAGCTTAAGTGTTAGCGGTTGTTTAGAATTCCGGGCATCTGCGATCTAAGCCTAGTTTTGCAAATACTTTTTTAAGCAGTTTTCAGTTTTTAAAGCAAAAAAGGGAGAAGCGAAGATGGCGGGATTAGGTGCAGCAGAACGGTTGGGAATAAAAGCATTTGAAGAAGCGGGACGAGTAGAACTGCGCCCCCACTGGACGCAAGACGATGCAAAAGCAGTTATTCGCGCTGCTTACAGCCAAGTTTTCGGCAACGAGTATTTAATGTCGAGCGAACGACTTACCAGTGCTGAATCTCTGCTGATGCAAGGGCAGATTTCAGTGAAAGATTTTGTGCGGTCAATTGCACATTCCGAAACTTATCGGAAAAAGTTTTTTTATCCGAACTCGCAAACGCGCTTAATCGAGCTTAATTACAAGCATTTGTTGGGTCGCGCTCCTTACGACGAGTCGGAAATTGCTTTCCACGTTGATTTGTACAATGCAGAAGGCTACGAAGCTGAAATCAATTCTTACATTGACTCAGTTGAGTATGAAGAAAATTTTGGCGACAGTATAGTGCCTTACTATCGCGGTTTCGCGACTCAAAGAGGTCAAAAAACCGTCGGTTTTAACCGGATGTTTCAATTGTACCGGGGTTTTGCTTCTAGCGATCGCTCGCAAAACCAAACCCAAGCCCGCCTGACTTGGGAAGTAGCGAGAAATATGGCTTCGCCGATACACACAGCCTCCACCGGAAAAGCCCTTGGCGGCACCTCCGGCGGTTCTCGCGACCAACTCTACCGAGTCACCGCAATGCAAGGTGCGGCTAAGTTTTCGCCTCAAGTGCGGCGGACTACTACCGAATATCTCGTGCCTTACGAGCAACTTTCGAGCCGCTTGCAGCAAATCAACAAACGTGGCGGCAAAGTGGTAAGTATTACCACAGCTTAAAGTTTGTGTATTGACGTTTTTTTGAAACGTCTTTAGCAAATTAGGACTAAGGCTAAAAAATTCTTCAATTTTATGTGGATATGTAAGGTGTGCAGTGTACACCCTACTTTGAGGCATATTATCCTTAGTCCTAAAAATTTCAAGTGCAACCAAGCATTAAACTTTTGTCATTAATAATTTAGGAGAAAATCTGGTGGCGATTACAACAGCAGCGTCCAGACTAGGAACATCCGCATTGAGCGATGCGCCGAAGGTAGAACTGCGCCCGAACTATAGCAAAGACGACGTTGAAACTGTGATTCGTGCGGTTTACCGTCAGGTGCTGGGCAACGACTATTTAATGAAATCCGAGCGACTTACAAGTTCCGAGTCTTTGCTGCGGGACGGAAGTTTGACGGTACGAGAATTTGTACGCGCTGTAGCTAAGTCAGAACTGTACAAAACCAAGTTTTTCTACAACAGCTTCCAAACTCGGACGATCGAACTAAACTACAAACACTTGCTCGGTCGCGCTCCCTACGACGAATCTGAAGTGGTTGAGCACTTAGATTTGTACCAAACACAAGGCTACGACGCTGATATTGATTCTTACATCGATTCAGTAGAGTATCAAGAAAACTTTGGCGAAAGTATCGTCCCTTACTACCGCGGCTTTAACACCCAGCGTGGTCAAAAAACCGTTGGTTTTACCCGGATGTTCCGCCTGTATCGCGGCTATGCAAACAGCGATACATCTCAACTAGAAGGCAATAACTCTCGCTTAGCTGTCGAACTCGGCACTAACAGCGCTACGGCTGTAGTTGGGCCTTCTGGCGGTAACGAAGGTTGGGCATATCGGCCTTCTGCCAGAAACGTAACTCCCAGCAGCACTTTCGGCGGCGCGGCAGCTTACGGCAAAGAAGGGCGGCTGGTGCGCGTGGAAGTTTCGGGCATTCGCACGGGCGGCTATCCCAGCGTGCGCCGCAGCAGCAAGGCTTTCATCGTACCTGTTGAGGAGTTGTCCTCGCAAATGCAGAAATTTCAACGCATGGGCGCGAAAATCGCCAGCATTACTCCAATTTAGTTGTTAGTCATCAGTCATTAGTCATTAGATAATTAGTTTCTGCGTAAGGTGCGATGTGCACGGAAACCTACATAATTAGGTTCTGCGTAAATTCTGAACTAGAGACTAAGGACTAAGGACTAAGGACTAAGGACTAAGGACTACTGACCAATTACCAATTACCAAGAAGCTTATGTTGGGTCAAATTGTAGGTGGAAAAAGTGGCAATACAGCTTCGGCTGGTCGCTGCTTTCGGTATGAAGTTGTCGGCTTGCGCCAAAGCGATGAAACAGATAATGTGGATTATTCGATTCGATCGAGCGCGAGTACATTTATCACTGTGCCTTACAATCGGATGAATCAAGAAATGCAGCGGATTACTCGCATGGGCGGGAAAATTGTCAGCATTCATCCTTTAAACGCGGGTGCAGAATCATCCCATGACTCATCCCATGAATCATCCCACGATCACCAATAGTTTGGTTGCAGGGGCGATGAAAATCGCTCCGACACAAGCTAGAAGGGGCGATGAAAATCGCTCCTAGACAAACTTTCGTCCACTCCAAGCGGACTAAGAGTTAATGTAACCCGCCCCGGCGGGTTTTGTCTGTTTAGTAGCGATTTTAATCGCCAAGTTTCCTTGCAGGTTTTGTCTGGGTAGCAGCGATTTCAATAGCCGAATAACTAACAACTATAGCAATCCTCGCATCATTTGTGAATTTCTTACTCCCTCCCCTTGATAAGGGGAGGGTTGGGGTGGGGTAAAAAGTTTACGACTCCTGCAAGGATTGCTATAATAACTAATAACTAATGACTATGAATTATTACGAATCCGACTCACCGCCGGCGGGTGTAGCTGAGGGCGAGTCTTTAACTGTTGAACAGGCGATCGCAAATTTGCACTCCCAAGATTACAGTCTCCGGTATTATGCTGCTTGGTGGGTGGGCAGATTTCGAGTCAAGGAACCGGCAGCTATTACAGCTTTAATTGCCGCATTGGAAGAAGAGTCAGAACAAACAAAAATTGGCGACTATTCTCTATTACGAAATGCGGCGCGGGCTCTGGGTAAATTGGGCGACAAACAAGCCTTACCGGCCCTGATTCGTTGTTTGGAATGCGCTGATTATTACGTGCGGGAAGCGGCGGCTCAAGCTCTAGAAATGCTGGGCGATCGCGATTCTATTGTGCCGCTAATGAAGCTATTGGATGGGGGCGTAGCTGTGGCTGTGCGAGTGCCGGGAAAATCGCACCTCGTGCAACCTTACGACTCGGTAATTGAAGCTTTGGGAACACTACAAGCGACAGAAGCAATACCGCTAATTTCACCTTTTTTGGAACATTCTGTGGAGCGGGTGCAGTACGCTGCGGCGCGGGCGATGTATCAGTTAACTGGTGAGCGGGTTTACGGAGAGCGGTTGGTAAGTGCTTTGAATGGGGCTAATTTGCAGTTGAGGCGATCGGCTTTGATGGACTTGGGGGCGATCGGCTATTTGCCGGGAGCGCAAGCTATTTCTGAAACTTTAGCAGAAAATAGCCTGAAATTGATTGCGCTCAAAGGAGTTTTGGAGCATCACCTCAATCAACAAGAATCACTATCTTTATCAGATGAAGCTATCCGCGTTATGGATTTAATGGATAGTTTACTTTGAAAAATTAGTTCACAACTAAAATAGGATTGCTGTAGAGATTCTCAATTGTCTGCCGTATATTCAGGAGACAGCACATTTCAGGAGACAGCACATTTCAGGACACAGCAGTGCTGTTTCCCTACCTATTTTGATGGGAATGTTGGTGGGTGAGGCTGCAAAAAGTTCGATCGCGCGATCGACCCAACCTACAATTACAATAGTCACGGTAAAGCTTACAAATAAATGGCATTAGAACTAATTCAGGCTGTCGAACAAGCAGATTCTTCCGAAGGCTTGTTAAACGCAGTCAAAGCACTGGCGGCGACTCCCTCAACACAAGCAATTCCTACCTTAATTACAGTGCTCGGTTACAACAACCCAGGCGCCGCTGTTGCCGCCGTTGATGGGCTGATTCAGCTCGGAGAAGCTGCGGTGCTGCCGCTTCTAGAACAGCTTGACGGCTACAATTACGGGGCGAGAGCTTGGGCTGTTCGGGCTTTGGCGGGAATTGGCGACCCCAGGGGTTTGGAGATTTTGCTCGATGCAGCGGCGAATGACTTTGCTTTGAGCGTGCGGCGGGCGGCGGTTAGGGGTTTGGGGACGATTTGCTGGGAATTGATGCCGGCAGAACAAATTGCAGATGCTCAACTTCGCGCTGTGAAAACGCTACTGCAAGCGTCCCGAGATCCAGAATGGGTGGTTCGCTACGCAGCAGCGGGGGGTTTGCAAGCTTTGGCGGGTGCTGCGACTGTTAAACCGGATTGGTTAGCGGAAGTTTCGGCCCGGCTTGAGGAAATCACCCAAAGCGATGAAACTACTTCAGTTAGGGCTCGGGCTTTGCTTGCTAAGGAAAAATTGTCACTTGGGTAGGGTTTGGGCGATCGTCTCTTCCAAGTCCCCTTGAGTGAGAGTCGTTAATATAAAGACTTCTTGTACGGTTTTGCCCTGTCTGGCGATGATTTTAAATCCC
This sequence comes from Microcoleus sp. B4-C2, assembly GCF_036705265.1. NCBI lineage: Bacteria > Bacillati > Cyanobacteriota > Cyanophyceae > Oscillatoriales > Microcoleaceae > Microcoleus > Microcoleus sp. B4-C2. The sequence continues at coordinate 3,403 of NZ_JAUBUB010000012.1, read as the reverse complement.
CCGCGGATGGGTACTGACACTCTTAATGTCATGCGGGGGATGTGTCCTTTAACTTTGTTGATGACCCCAGGCGTGACTGTTTGAATGCCCATTTTTAGGGTGAGGCGCTCTAAAATTGGTATCAAACCGGGAAGGTGGGTAGAGTGGTTCCAAACTAGGCGGCCTTTGGGTTGTGCGTTCATAAATATTTAACCAAATTCAACATACCCAGTCTAAGCCACCCCTGGGGGGAACCAATTTGAATTTGCCTCAACTTATTTATCAATAACGTTACTGTGAGTGTCATTGCCAGCAAACGGAGACAATCTCAAACCGAGATTTTTGAGTGCTGGCGCGCAAGCTAAGATTTGAGGGCGCAGAATTGTCCTGTACTTTTTGATGTTGTGGGTTGCTAACTGCCGGTTTTTCTAGTTGAGTTGCGATCGCCGCAAGCATTTCTGCGAGGCTGCAAGGTTTCTTGAGATAGCCGTCTGCTTTGAGTTCCAGGGCTTTTTCCATTTCGGAGGCTGTCATAAAAATAAACGGAATGCTGGCAGTTGCAGGGTGCGATCGCACGGCTGCGAATACTTCAAAACCGTTTAGTTCCGGCATCATGACATCTGACAAAATTAAATCGGGAATTTCGGCTGCTAACTCGATACCGACTTTTCCATTTTCAGCACCCACAGCTTCAAAACCGCGCGATTGCAGAAGTTCTAATACCGTTTCTCGGATTAAGTTATTGTCTTCAATTACTAATATTTTGGTCATTTTTGTTACTTTTATGTTGGTTTTATTTTTACTTGTATGTTAAATTTATATCACCCGTATTTTCATAAATTCAAGTGGGCTATTGCAGCTACCCAGTTTTCGCAGCCCCGAAGCGATCGCACTAGCTCAAAATCTTTCATAAATCAATAAAACAGTTCGGGAAAAATATCATGAAATTTATCAGCCCTAAAACAGACTTTGCCTTCAAAAAAATCTTTGGTTCCACCGACAGCCAAGACATCCTCATCAGCTTCTTAAATGCTCTAATTTACGCCGGTGAGCCAGTCATCCAAGACTTGCAAATTATTGACCCTTACTCGGCTGCTACCGTTAGCGGACTCAAAGATAGTTATTTGGATGTCAAAGCTCGAATTACGGGCAACAAGACGGTAATTATTGAAATGCAAGTTCTGAATGTAGCCGCTTTTGAAAAACGAGTCATCTACAACTTAGCCAAAACCTATGCCAACCAACTCAAAATTAGAGAAGGTTATCCTAGATTACAACCAGTAATAGCTTTGACAATTACTGATTTTGAAATGTTTAAAGAACAACCTGATGTTATTTCTCATTTTGTGTTCAAGGAAAAAGAGAAACTATTTGATTATCCCCATCTCCAAGTTGAAATGTTTTTTGTGGAATTGCCGAAGTTCAAAAAAGAGTTAGATGAACTCACAAGTTTGACTGATAAATGGATTTATTTTCTGAAAAATACTCCCGATCTAGAAACAATACCAGCCACAATGGAAACAGTTCCAGAACTAGAAAAAGCTTTTCAAATTGCCAATGAGGCTAACTTAACATTGAAAGAGTTCGAGGATATGGAAGCCCAAGAAATGGCGATCGAAGAACAGCGGGGAATAATTACTAGGGGCGTAGAAGAAGGTCTGGAGCGAGCTTTGGAGCGAGCTTTGGAGCCAGCTTTGGAGCGAGCTTTGGAGCCAGCTAGGATTCAAGCGATGCAAGAAGGGATTCAAGCAGGCCGTCAAGAAGGGATTAGAGCAGGTCAAAGAGCATTAATTCTGCGTCTGCTGGAGCGACGTGTAGGAGCCGTAAATCCCGATGTAGTTTCGCGGATTGGGGAATTATCGGTTGAGCAATTAGAGAGTTTGGTGGAGGAGGTAGTCGGATTTTCTAGTTTATCCGATTTAATGGTTTGGTTGGATAGAGCAGAATAAGAGAGAGAGCGATCGCTGTGAGGTTTTTTTAGGTCGATCGACTTATAAACAGCCATATTCACAAATTTCGGGCGATCGGGTAAAATATAACTTAGTGTATCGCTATTAAGTGAGGAAAAGGATATGTCAGAATTTCTCGACTTTCTCAGACATCAGTTTGCCTACGTTGCCATTGGCGAATTTAAACCAGGAAAATTTGAAGCTGCAGAACAACTTTTTGAAAAAGCCGTTGCAACTTATGCCACAGGTTTTAAGGGAGCATACCTGCTGCAATTGCCCAATACAGACAAAGGTATTGCCATCATTTTTTGGGAAAGCGTAGAAGATATGGCCGCCAATCAAAGCGAAGCTTATCAGGAAATATTGAAGCAGATGGCGCCTTTGTTTGCGAAAATACCAGACACTGATGTTTATGAAATCGTCAGTGAAATTCAGCCCAAAAGTGAATAATTAAAAATCCTGCAATCGGCGCGTCATTCCCATACCCATCGGCGTCTTTCGCCCGACTCCGCTATAAAGGGCAAAATCTGCTAAAGTGTTAATTTGCTTGATAGTAGCAGGAGCTATATCTCCCATAATTCGGTAACTAATATCGCCGACGCAGCCAATAAATTTACTGCGAGAATCTGTACTAACTTCTGTTCTGATATCGAAGAAACTGGGAAAAATAGCTTCTGTGAAAGTAGGTTCGATCGCCATCCGGCTGTACTTGTTCCAGCGATTAGCTAAACTGCCAAAAATACTCTCACGAGTGGGCATAGCACTATCGTAGACACCTTGCCGAAAATTAGTAGGAGTGCAAAAACTAAAAGCTATTTGGCGCTCAGTTTCCGAAGCTCTCTCGAACAATTCGGCGTAAGTACAAAAGTTGACCCAAGGCTGGTTGGATTGCGGTTCCCTCAAAATATTAGTAATGTATATATTTGTCGGGCCCAGATGCCAGGGGCGATCGAAATTGAGTTGCTGCCAAAGTTGAGTTAGGCGATCGAACAAACCGTCATCCAGCAGAGAAATTCGCCACCAAATCGGCGTATTTTCCTGAATAGCTTGCTTGTGTTCCCACTGTACAGCCGGAGATATTGTGCGGGAAGCCGGAGGCAAAACTCTCTTTTGTGGCTGGGGCGTGCTGCTTTTGTAAGCCTCTTTTCTGCTTACTTGAAAAGGGCTTAAAGTGAAAGCTTTTTCATGAGATTGGTCGTGCAAGTACGCGCTCAAATCGCTGTCTACAGCACTCACAAGGTTCAAAAACAAAGCGTGGAGATGCCGCCCCGTTAAAAACTGGGATGGAATTGGTGCAACTGGCAGCAGGTTTAAAACAAGGCTGTGCGGCATTTTTAAATTCTATACTGTGTCTCTATATATTTTCAGCTCGTATTAATATTACAGCTAAGTTGGCACTTAGGAATGAGAATTAAATAACTTCCACAAGTTTGTGGGATGGGCGTCCCGCCCGTCCTTTTTGGACGGGCGGGACG
>NZ_JAUBUB010000011.1:5336-83654 GCF_036705265.1 Microcoleus sp. B4-C2 | reverse complement strand
CCCGCCCGTCCAAAAAGGACGGGCGGGACGCCCATCCCACTTTCAAGAGTGGAAGTTATTTAATTCTCATTCCTTAGCAATTAGCCCGTCCCAAATTTATTTAAGATAGCGAACCAAATACATATCCAACTCCCCTTTATTTTTAGCATAAATTTTGCCTCGGTATTCGCATTCAAAAAAATCTCTAACTAATTCAAACGTGTCGTGAGAGATATTGATATTTCCAGGGACACCGGAAGATTCCATCCGAGATGCAGTATTAACTGTATCTCCCCAGACATCATAGGAAAACTTTTTCTTGCCAATTACCCCAGCCAGTATTGGGCCTGAATGAATGCCAATGCGGATATCCCAATAAGGGATATTTTCTTGAGCTTTCTGTATTTTTCGCAAATCCATGAACTGTCGAATTTCTATGGCAGCAAGTACAGCGTCAAAAGCGTGTGTTGCGCGAGGCGTAGGAATTCCGGCCGCACACATATAGCTGTCGCCAATAGTCTTCAGTTTTTCCATAGAGTATTTATCCATCACGCGATCGAAATAAGAAAAACAATAGTCTAGTTCGTCAACTAACTCTCGCGGCGTCATTTTTTCAGATAACTGAGTAAAGCCTTTAAAGTCAGTAAATAAAACCGATACGTTATCATAATAAAGTGGTTCCACTTTGCCGTTATTTTTGAGTTCCTCGGCAATTTCAACCGGGAGCACATTCAACAGTAGCCGATCGGATTTGTGCTTTTCGGCATCGAGTTCGGAATACAGCCTATTTATTTCTTTAAAACGTTCAGCATTGCGGATGGCTGAGGATAGTTGCAAAGCCAAAAGATAGCCAATTCGCAAGTCTTCTTGAGTGTAAGCTCGCGGCTTGGTTGTGGCAAAATTAATGGTTCCTAAAACCTTACCTTCGCTTTCCAAAGGAAGGATTATTTGCGAAGCGTAGGGGGATAAAATAGCAGTAGCCTCTGCTTCTTGAATTAATTGAGGTTGACGTGTGTTGAAGGCCTTGTGAATAGGGCCGCCCTCTGGGAGGGCTGCAATATCTACAGGAATATGTGGGCCAAATAAAGTCATGCAAGCATTAGTGCTGTGCAGGCAAACGCTACAGTGTTCAAAGTCGAGCAACCATTTGGCTTGCTTGCCTACTACCCGCAAAATCTGGCCCAGATCGAGGGTGCGGTTAATGGCAGTGGCAACTTCGTTGACGGCGGAAATGCGGATGGAAAGGGCTTGAGCTTCTGCTAACAAACGGCGGGCTGTCAACAGAAGTTCTTCTCGATCTTGATCTTCTAGCCGATCGCCCATAATAGGGGTATACAATATAGATTACAAAGCATCTATTTCGAGGGCTATTGCATCCGTATATCGGTTGACAAAGCTAAACAAGTCTGCTGTTGCAATAATCTCAAATATTTCAGAATCATCTAGCCCTAAATCCCGCAGGTTTTGGTAATCATTTTCTGTCACTTCCAGGGGTTTTGTAGCAGCGAGCAAGCCAAAGGTAATTACGGCTTTATCACGTTTTGGCAAAGGGCAATTGGCAAAGTCAGAAACTAGGGTTCGCAGTAGTTCTTCGCTCATCCCCAAGGCTGACAATCCGTGTAGGTGAACTTGGAGAGCGTACTCGCTATTATTTGATTGGGAAATAGCGACGCCGACCATTTCTTTAAGCGTGCGGGGTAAGTCTCCTTGCAGGATTGTTCCCCGGAATTTTTTCCAATTTGCTTCTAATATATCAGGGTTGATTGCCATTGACTTGAACAGGTTGGGGACGATGCCAAACCCCAAGTCTGTCAAGATTTCTTCGTACACTGCTTTGGCTTTAGGATCTGTAAGTTGCTCGTATTCTATAAGTGGAAAGTGTGTCATTGTTTTATTGAATTTTACGGCAATTAATTGGGTGAAAATTTACGTTTTTGTTATGTAATGCCACTCAAAGGTCGATCTTACGACAGATATTGGCTTGAGTCGGATTGATAATAAAATGCACCGCTGTCAAAAAACCGCGAATCATGAAAATGAGCTAGCAACAAATCGGATTTTTGAGGCTGGATTAAACCTGTAATTATAGCAGTAACCGGAGCCCATAAAATTCTGTTGCGATCGGGTTTTACGACTAATTTTAGATGTTTCCAATGGTTGTTGTCAAGGATCGGCAATTCATCGGGCGCGACGGCGTGAAATCTTACCACAACTCTTGAATTAGAGATGGCTGTTCGGTTCGCTAATTTTTAGGTAAAAAACACTGTTCGATCTCACATCTTGCACCATTGTCAAGAACAGGCTTTTCGGCCTGTTCCACAAAGAGTGAATTTTCTTGTGGAACAGGCCGAAAAGCCTGTTCCTAAAAAGCTTATTGAGAATGGTGCAACATCTCAGTTCGATCGAACTCCACAAATGGCCACAATCTTATACTCCGGCGGGCGCACAGGGGAAGAAATAAAACGCTGTGCATCGAGTTTATTGAATTAATCAGATGCTCGATCGACAACCCATGCCCCAGATCAGCTAGGCTAACGCCTGCGACTGGAGTTATCATGGGTAAACTGTAAACTTCTATCATTGTCGCTGCATTTGCTATGAACCCTGCCCTGACTCAATTTGGCGCTCAGATGTCCCACCTCACGGGAGTTCGGGCAATTATGAAAGATATTATTGAAACACTCCGAGCCGGCAGCGGGCAGGAGTTTATCAATTTGAGCGCCGGAAACCCGGTGATTTTGCCGGAAGTCGAGCAGTTGTGGCGCGACTGCACTGCGGAACTTTTGGCGAGCCCAGAATACGGCGAGGTGGTTTGTCGCTACGGTTCCAGTCAAGGTTATCAGCCGTTTATCAATGCGGTATTGGCGGATTTTAATCAGCGTTACGGACTGAATTTGACGGATCGCAATATCCTAATTACTCCCGGAAGTCAATCGATTTACTTCTACGCAGCCAACGCTTTCGGCGGCTACACCGCACCCCCCCCATCCCCCCCTTACCAAGGGGGGGCTAGGGGGGGTAGCCTTAAAAATATCGTGCTACCGCTGAGCCCAGACTACACCGGTTACGGCGGCGTGAGCTTGATTCCCGAAGCGGTAGTCGCCTGCAAACCTACCCTCGATATTGATGCGGCCGCCCACAGGTTCAAATATCGCCCGGATTTCAGCCAATTGTCGATCGACGAAACCACCGGTTGCGTCATTTTTTCCCGTCCCTGCAACCCCACCGGCAACGTTCTCAGCGACGACGAAGTGAAGAAAATTGCCGATTTAGCGGCCGCTTTTGACGCGCCGGTGTTCGTGGATTCCGCCTACGGCCCTCCGTTCCCGTCCTTGAATTTTACCGAAATGACGCCGATTTTTGGCGGCAATATCGTGCACTGTATGAGTTTGTCGAAAGCCGGATTGCCGGGTGAAAGAATCGGAATTGCGATCGGCGATGAAAAAATCATTCAAATATTAGAATGTTTTCAGACCAATATGTGCATTCATTCGCCAAGATACGGACAGGCGATCGCAACTCGTGCCATTGCTTCCGGCGCTCTTGCGGATATTTCCATCAACGTAATTCGCCCGTACTATCAAAGCAAATTTGCGATCGTAGAAAGCACTCTAGAACAAGCAATGCCGAAAGATTTGCCGTGGTTTTTGCACCGGGGCGAAGGAGCAATTTTCGCGTGGTTGTGGCTGAAAGATTTGCCAATGACTGATTGGGAACTGTATCAAGAGTTGAAAAAAGTCGGCGTAATTGTGGTGCCAGGAAGTTCTTTTTTCCCCGGTTTGCGGGAAGATTGGCAGCACAAACATGAGTGTATACGCATCAGTTTGACTGCAACAAATGATGAGATTGAAACTGCTATGAAACGCTTGGCTCAAATGGTAGAAAAGCTTTATCAGTCTTGATTTCTGATACCAAATCCGGCGAAATCCACCCCCTTTATGATGCGGCGGTTGAAACCGCTGTCGAGAGTCAAACAAAGTCCGAGTCCGATCGAGTGACCGCGATTAAAAGGGCGGGTTTTTGAGATTGTCAATTATTGACAGATATTTTTCGTGAACCCGCCTCTACCGTATTAGGGGTAATCGACCGGACATAATATCAAAAGCGATTTCAATCGCCGACTCTGATCGAGGAGTTTTTAACAATTAAACCACCCGATAAACATAACTCAGAGTTGCCCAAACATTCACATCCAAAGCCAAATCGTCCGTCGATATCCCCGCTTTCTGCACCCCCGGAATGCTAGCAGCGTGCAAATCTTCGATCACCGCCCGCGCCACATTTAAAGGATTCAACAGCACTCGAATTGGCAAGGAAGCCCTCGTTTGCTGGATCTCGGCTTCTATTGCAGCTAGAGTTTGATCGAAGCGACTCTCACTAAATATAATGAAAGTTTCCGCAAGTCCGATCGGCAAGGATACCGCCCATCCGCTCCCCCCAGCCGCCGGTACAATCAAATTCTCCCCCGGAGCGATCGGCCGCGACATCCCCCCCACACCGTCTTTGCCCTCATAGCCTAGCACTGACAGCCGTCCCGCGCTGCCCGAGTCAAACACCGCAAAGTAAACCGGGCGATCGCTGTCGTTATACAATCTGCACTGAATTCGGCTGCTGTTGCTCACACTTAATATATGAGCACTGGCGGATTTCTCACTTTCTCCGCTCAGCGGTTCCAGCCGATAATCACCGCCGGCCCGCACCGGCTCTCGCTGCGCCACAGCCCGCGCTTGCGGTGCGGTAGTTGCCAGAACCGCCCGCACCTTCAGGCGCGAAGACCCCTCATTGGCTGTCAGCCGCAGCAACTTCCCAGCGTGCAGCGCTTTCAACTGCGGAGTCAAGCGCTGCACCGCCACCTTAACTGCTTCTCCCCCGTCGCCCTCAGTATCGGGAATCAGCGTTTGAGCCAAAGAAAACAAACCGTAACGGCTGGGATACAAAGCAGGCTCGTGAGCCGAAGAAGTTTCGGCTAAAGTCGTTTCCGGGACTCTGCCGAACCGACAGTCAGCCAATTGCTCGCTGCCTACCGCCGAAACTTGCGGCACAGTCGCAAAAGCGCTGGTAGCGTCCACCCGCTCGATGCGTTCCAAACCCGAGTCCAAAGCTACTGTCAAACCGATGTTTCGCGGCAATACCCGAATTTCTTCCCTCACCAATTCGCCGACTGTTAATTGGCCGTCTGTTTGAGCAGACCCATCTAAAACTTGGGCTTTAGCAGAAAGGCCCGTGCGTCCCCGCAGCAAAAGCCTCGCGCCCTCGGAGGAATCCACAGCAAACACAGAACCCTCGGAGAACTCCAAAACCGAGGGCGACAACCCCCCCAGCCACAACTGCACAGTTTTGCCCCCCTCTTCCACCGCCGTCACAGCGCCGTCAGATGCAGGGGAATTCAACATTAAATTTGAAAAATTCACCGCCGGCGCGATTGTTAAATCGTGATTGAGAATTTGCGGTTGCTGCGATAACCCCGCCAGCTTGCTGTAAACATTGCCCGCAGCACGACTGAAACTGACGCTGAAGCTGCTAGCGGGAGTTGCCCACCACAAAGTTTGGGTGAGGGCGTAGGTAAACAAACCTGCGGTAAATCCGTCCCACTCTTGTTCGGCGGCGAGTTGGGAATCCGCACCTGCGGCAAGTACGGCGGCTGCAGGACGGAGATTTTTGCGGGTTCGGAGGCCTTGGGCAAACGTTAATTCTGCAAGGCGAGGCTCGCCGATGGTGGGGCGGGGGCGGGAGCGAATGCGAAAATTGCCGTTGGTGGGGAAACCCCGATAGTGGTAGCTGGTGTCGAGGATGGCGATCGCATTTTCTGTCGCGAGCGATCGCATCAACAGCAACAGCGTTTCCTCTAAAATATCGTTCACCGCCCGGTTGGCTAACAACGGCAAAACATCATCCGCCGGCACCAAACTGTTTTGGATTTTTCCGGGAGACTCGCCCAAACTGACTCGGCTACCGCAGCCACTAAAGTGAAAAACTACCACGTCACCGGGTTTTGCTTGTTGAGTCAAGTGAGTCACAAAAGCCGTCTCGATATTCTCCCTCGTAGCTTGAGCGTCAGTCAAAGTCAAAATGTCCGACGGCACAAACCCAAACCGATATATCAGCAGTTCCCGCTGCATTTCCACATCCGTGACGCAGCCGTGCAGGGGCGAGTCTGGATATTTGTCAACGCCCACCAACAAAGCCAATTTCCTGGCTGTCGGTTGCGCTAAGGCTTGGAGGTAGCCATCGCCCAACTGCAGCCACAGGGCCTCGCTGATTCCGATGGCGGCCAGCACCCGGCCAGCTTGCTGCAAAAATTCCCGCCGCTTGAGTCCCATTTTTAAATAGCTTTGAATTTTAAGTTGTGACTTTTTAGTTAAATTCCCCGCAATAATTTTAGGGAATTTAATTAAGTTGTGAGTGTTTAGTATTAAGATAAGTTTTAAGTTTTAAGTTTTGAGCTTTAAGTTTAAAATTATAAAATTTTAACTCAAAACTCAAAATTCAAAACTCTTCAGAATGTCGCCCCCACCAAAGTTCAAGATTTAAATCTCGTAACTAAAAATATTCATTGCCTTGGCTAATTCAGCAGCGACTTCCGGCCGGGAAAACTGGGGCGGCGGCAATTTTCCAGCGCGCAGCATTTCCCGCACTTTGGTTCCCGACAAATGCACCCGTTGTTCGGGAGTGCTGGGGCTTGTTTTAGTTGTAGCCATTTGTTCCGTCAGTGTGCAATAGAAAGCGTGCTCGAATTTCATCGGCACAATTCCCAATTCTCCCGGCTCAAATTCGTCAAAAATATATTGGGCATCATAAGTCCCGTAATAATCGCCAACTCCAGCGTGATCGCGCCCCACAATAAAGTGAGTGCAGCCGTAGTTTTTGCGAATTAAAGCATGAAAAATTGCTTCTCGCGGCCCGGCGTAGCGCATCGCCGCCGGATTAATTGCCAAAATTACGCGATCTTTTGGATAGTATTTTTCTAGCAGAATTTCGTAGCAGCGCATCCGCACATCAGCCGGGATGTCGTCTTCTTTTGTCGTCCCGACTAGCGGGTGCAAGAACAAGCCGTCTACTGTTTCTAAGGCGCATTTTTGAATGTATTCGTGGGCCCGGTGGATGGGGTTTCGGGTTTGGAAACCGACTATGGTTTTCCATCCTTTTTCTGTGAACAGCATTCTCGATTTCGCCGGGTCAATTTGGTATTGGGGAAACCGGGCGTCTAGTTCGCGTTCCAGCAGCCAAATGTCGCCTGCGAGGTTAACGGGCCCGGATTGGTCTACTACTTGGACACCTGGGTGTTTGATGTCGTCGGTGCGGTAGACGTTGATGGCTTCTTCTTCTTTACTGTAGTGATATTTTTCTGCAAGTTCCAAGATGCCGACAAACTCGCCCGCCTGGGTGTCGAGGCGCACTAAAGTTCCTGCTTTCAGGGGGGCGGCGACTTCTTCTGTTACCGAGAGGGTGATGGGAACCGACCACGGAAGGCCGTTGGAGAGGCGCATTTGTTTAACGACCGATCGATAATCAGCTTCGTTCATGAACCCTTTGAGGGGACTCAGGGCGCCGATGGCGATCATTTGCAGGTCGGAGATCGATCGATCTGAAAGCTGAACTCGCGGCAGGGACTCTGCTTTGTCGAAAAATTCTTGTCTTTGGTCTAGTGTGGCAATGCGGTTGACCAGGATGCCGCCGTGAGGGGCAATGCGGTCTGAATGCTGGCTCATCAGAAAAATGGGTAGAAACCCCGTGCTTTTAGCACGGCTTTACATTAATTTAAATCCCCTCGCGGGGTGGAGGGGTATCGTTGCCCCTCCGATGAGGTATGGTTGCCTCAAACTCCCATTTCTGGGGTAAAGTTAGCTTCGCCAAGGTTTTCTGAGCTTGTTAGGCTAGCAGCACTACTTCAGTGACCTTAAAGTTGTTTAACTACTAGCGACAGAGCAGGGGACTAGCTTCGCATCCGCCCGGTGTCGTGACTCAAAAAACGTAGTCAGTTAAGACTTAGGCTGGTCAGGATGGCTTGTTAGATTTCTCTTTCAAGCCTCATGCCTTGATAGCTGAGGTTCCTGACGTCGATTTGAAGTTGTGGGTTTTAGCTGCCAGAGTACATAGTATCAAGCGGTGGCTGCAATTCTACATTTTTTAATTGTTCTGGACTGATGCAGAATGCTGCTTTGGGGGCGCTGTAATTCTTTAACTGTCAACTCGCGCCCTCAAAACTCTCAACTTTCCCCTCAAGTCTGGACTTGAAATTCTTCGGGTTCTATTCCCCAATTTACCCAGCTAATCGCTTCTTTAGCCGATCGCACTTTTGGCGGCACTCGCAAAGCGTGAAGGTGTCCCGTACTCGGACAAGTCATCTTTAACAAATAAATTGGCTCTATGTCAATATTATTCTCAATTTTCAACAAAGTATATTCTTGCCAAGTATCCAATTCAGTTGCTTGCAATTCTTGACAAATTTTCGGATAGCCGATCGCCTGAATCAAAACTCGCCGCACTTCGGCATTCTGTTCTGTTAATAGCCATGAAGCTTGCCAAGATTGGGGCGGAACTTGACCGATTGTTTCCGGCAGTCGGACGCCACGATAAGAGTATACACTGAACTTGTCAGCAAATTCAACCGCTGGTTGACATAAAGCATGGAGCAAATATTCGCTATCAAAATGAAGTTGGATCGGGCGATCGCACACAAAGCACATTTTCTCAAACGGGTAAATCCAGCCGCAGTTTTCCACTAAAGATTTAAAGGCTGAGTATAAAGGGCGATCGAACTCCAAATTTAACACTGAAATGCAAAAATCAACCCAACTGCCGTTAAAAGCGGACAATTCTGAAACTATGCAGTTATTGTTGTAAAATTGGCGGTTCAGGATGCTGTCCCAATCGCTACTATCTAATTCGCCGATAAATCTGTTTAGAAGTTCATCTTTAATTTGACTGTGCAATTGATATATCGGGTCGTACAGCCGGTTGTAAAGTTTGCTGTAAAGTTGGTTTTGCAGTTCGCTGCCGAGTTGATACCTCAATTGATTGTACAATTCAATGTGAATTTTCTCGCGAATTTCCCTGCCCAACTCGCTGCCCAAATCGCCTTCTATTAGCGGTTTAAAAGCTTGCAAAGCAGCGTCAGGGCTGTCACAGAAAATAATTTCCGGTTCAAGATAGCGGATGATGTTGTAGGCGGTGTTGATTGCCGCTGTCGCTTGGGGCGATCGATCGGTGCGATCGAAAGTCCAATTGCTCGCCACTGCTCGCGATAAATCGGAATTAGCGCTGTTTTTTCTGGAGTCATTGCGATTATTGGTACAGCTATATTAAATGAATTCCGGTTGTATTGGAATGATTAAACCGCAGAGGGCGCAGAGAATACAGAGAAACGGAAGAGACAGATGAATCATTCCGATGCCAACGGATTTGATATTATTTGATTTTCGGTAATTTTTTTCGCTCTTGCCTCTGGTAAAAAAAGATTATTAAGTTGGTAATAACCAGGGATTTTTCCTATAAACCTATTTTATTATAGTCGTCAACTTATTGGTATAAATTAACAAGTGTTTGCAAAACACCTAAAATCATAGGAACATTATCTAGACAATAAACATCAACATCAATAATTAAATTCTTTCCTTCTAATTTAAGAAACCGCCAGACAACGCCAGTAGTTACGCAGCCATATATTGCAGGTATGGAATTGTGTTCGCGTTCGTTAAATAGCTGAGCAGCTACCATTTGTGCTGCACACTGTGGCAGACAAGATTCTATTTCTCCGCCTTTGGTTTCTCTCAATACAAAAACCGGAACTTTTATTTCAAAATCAAACGGCACGGAAGACAATAGAAAGTCGCATTCCCCATTCAATCCCAGCTCAGCATCTACATCAAATGACCAACCAGAAAAAATAGAAAATTGTCGGTTATTCCTTTCTCTAAATTCTAACAGAATAGGAGAAATAATCCGTTCTGAACGTTCTTTTACAGTTGTAACAGCAGTGTTAGAACTAATTTCGATTGCTCTCCAAAGCCATTCGGAGGGTTCTACTGGAACCACCTTGGCACTCAAAAGAGGACTGAGTGATAGCTCCAATCCAAATCGCTCTTCTAATTGTTGGAAAGTAAAGGATTTGTAAGACATATTTCTCTAATCAGTCGGTGAAAATAAAGATTACTTCGAGATAGAAAGCGAGTGGATAAATTCTAAACTCGCTTGTATAGCAACCCTTGCAGGATTTTGTCAACCTCTCTTTTCTTCCTTCCTCTCTATTACCTCGAACTTCGACATCGATCCGTTAGTTAAATCCGTCGAGCGAATCCGTTGCCGAACTTCCCTCTTCCTGCTAAACATTTAACCACTCAAGGAGTACCCTGGGCGCCGGCAACAAAATCATTAACAAAAGCCCGATCGCCATTAGCCCCAAAAAATCCCGCCGATCGTCCAATTCACTGACATCATTCAACGCCGGTTCGTCGTTTAGCGGCGTGAAAAACAAAATAATCGCCCACAGCAGCAAACCCTGTTCCAAAAAAGAAAGCAGCAGCATACAAAGTCTAGCAACTTGCCCGATCGCCATACTCGCTCGCTGGCCGAACATCGCGTGTACAATGTGCCCGCCGTCGAGTTGTCCCACCGGCATCAAATTAAACGCCGTCACGATCAAACCCAAATAACCCGCCACCGCTACCGGATGCAAATCGATCGCAGTTTCCGCATTGAAAGCACCACCCAAGGTTAACTTGCTCAACAAAGTCATCAGCAGCGAAAAACTGGGTTTAAAAGAGTCAAAATTTAACATTCCCGACTTTTCAGACAGCGGTACAATAGTCGAATGATTCAAACCCCAAATCAATAATGGCACTGCCGCAACTAAACCGGCAAGGGGCCCGGCAATACTAACATCAAATAAAGCTCGGCGGTTGGGAATGGGACTCCGTATTTGAATGAAGGCACCAAAAGTTCCCAAGAAAAAAGGAATCGGAATAAAATAAGGCAAAGTCGTGCGAATTTGGTAAAATCTGGCCGCTAAATAGTGGCCGGATTCGTGAATTCCCAAAAATGTAATTAGAGCCAGCGAGTAAGCCAAACCCTGCAGCAACATTGATGGGTTAGACTGCAAAGCTTGTTCACTAACTCCGGCAAGTCGCGTCCCGACAAGTGTAGTCGTAAACACCGTGATCAGCAGCAAAGCTAATGCAAAAAATGGCCTGGTTACAGATTCGGTTTTGACAGGAGTTTCGCCTGATTGGTGGCTGGGATTGGGAACTATAGCAAAAAAAGGTTGACCGCTCAAGCTGTTTTGAAATACTACTAAAAAGCGATCGCCAAACAGCCTCTCCACATTCTCCCGAATTGCCTCATAAGCCGCCTCCGGGTTCGTCCGCAACTGTCCGCGACAAATTACAGCCTGGGGCCGAAATTCCAAATCTCGCAAAAAGTAAATTGACCAAGGAAAACAATCGCGCAAACTCGCTTCTTCTGCTGCATTGATCGGCCGCACGGGCGGTTTTGGCTTTGCAGGTTCAGTCTCCGAGTCTGCTACCTGCTGTGCAGTTTCGGCGGTAATTTTCTTGCGCCCCAACTGTACCAAAAACCAATACAAAAAAGGGCAAACCAGAAAAGGTATAATTACCAACTCCGGCGGTACAGTTTTGCTCGTGCCGTAAACTAACATCCAACCACCCCAAATCAGCGCGGGCGCCATCATTACCAGCCACAGCAGCCATATCGGAGTCTTGGTGATGCGGCTGGTGCCGTTTTGCAACAAGTAGTACGATATCAGCCCCAATACGAACAACCATAGTAAAAAGAACATAATATTTATCCCATTCCCTTCTGAAATACTTCCTTGAAACAACAGAGTTCAGTCTCCAAACAACCCAGGCCCGTGCTCGACAATATCCTGGCTTTCCCCCCTAACCGGGATACCCTGGGTGCAACAGCCTATTTCATTGTAGAAAACCAAACTAACATCCTGGTGGATTGTCCCGCTTGGGATGAGATTAACCAAACATTTTTGCGGGAACACGGCGGCGTGCGACTGCTGTTTCTCACCCACCGTGGCGCTATCGCCAAGGCGCGGGAGATTCAGGAAGCCACGGGGTGCGAGATCCTGATTCAAGAGCAGGAAGCTTATTTACTGCCGGGTTTGAAGGTGACGGTTTTTGAGCGAGAATTTGTTGTGAGCGATCGAATCAAAGCATTTTGGACTCCTGGCCATTCTCCTGGTTCCTCTTGCCTTTATCATAGTGGCAGCGGTGGAGTGCTGTTTTCGGGTAGGCACTTGCTCCCCAACCGAGAAGCCGCCCCAGTACCGCTGTTGACGGCAAAAACTTTTCACTGGCCTAGGCAAATTAACAGCGTGAAGTCAATTATCGATCGATTTTCGCCGGAAACTTTACAATATATTTGCCCCGGTGCAAATACTGGTTTTTTGCGGGGAAAAGGATCGATCGATCGAGCTTTTGAGAAATTAGCCAATCTGGATTTAGCTGTTTGTTTGCAGTCAAAACCTGAACCCTAAATGTATGCTACAACATCCAAAAATGAGCTGACGCGCTAATTATAGCGGTAAGGTGCGCCTAGCGCACCCTACATTATTCTTCAGTCTCTTAGAGAGGAAGTTCGTTGGTGAAGTAGCGGTTTCAACCGCCGATTCTTACCGTGGAAAAAACTGTGGAAAAAACCGAAAAACAAAAAATGCTCGCCGGCGAATTGTATTTAGCTGCTGATGAGCAATTAATTTTAGAGCGCCAGCGAGCCCGCCGCCTCGCCAGAACCTACAATTCTACCCGTGAAGACGAACCAGAGAAACGGTTAGAAATTCTCGCAGAATGGTTCGGTGCAGTTGGCCCAAAAGTTGAAATCGAGCCACCTTTCTACTGTGACTACGGCAGCAATATTTATGCTGGAAACGGATTGTACATGAATTTTGGTTGCGTGATTCTCGACTGCAATCGAGTTAACATTGGCGAAAATTTACTGTGTGGGCCCAACGTACAAATTTACACCGCTCTTCACCCCACAGACCCGAAAATTAGACTTTCTGGCCGAGAACTCGCCGCTGAAATTAATATTGGCAATAATGTTTGGATTGGTGGCGGCAGTATTATTTGTCCTGGAGTCACTATTGGCGACAATAGCACGATCGGCGCAGGCAGTGTTGTTGTCAAAGATATTCCCGCAAACGTCGTGGCGGCGGGGAATCCTTGCCGAATCATCCGGCATCTACCTTGATGTGGTACGATCGACACAATCGTGCGATCGGCTCCTTGGAGCTTAACCAAAAAATTTTAGCTATTAGAACAGCCGGTTTGAGATTTTTAACGTAAAATCCCCGAAAAAAATCGTGGAATAAATCTCAAATCTCAAATCTAAAATCGCTTAATTTCTCGTTCCCGGTTTCCACACTACCAAGCTTTTCTTATGACGACTGCAACAGTTTATCCCAACGCTCCCGATCTCTGCACCGACGACTACATAGCAGTCGGTGTAGCTACCTGCTTCATCAAAGAAGAAGGCGAAGTTTTTGAAGTGCAAGTAATAGAAGCTATTCCCTCAGCAGCTTTAGAAGCAATTTTGAAGGGAATTCCCACATCCTATTTAATGATTTGCGGGACGACTTTGGGAGCAGTGCTCGACGGCGAAACACCCAAAATGTTGCCAGAATTCCCGACATCATCTCAGTTTAGTGAAGAATTTGGCTTTCGGGCGATCGCCGCTGCCCGCACTTACAAAATCCGCCCCCAAGCTCAACTTCACATTCCCTTGGGAACAGTTCGCAACGACTTTACTTATTCCTTAGAACGCAAAAGGGTGCTCAACTCGGAGCGCGTCATTCGCACTGAAGATAATGTGAAACAGCACGAACACACTCACAAGGTTCTTTAAACAAATCCCGCAACTGGGGCAATTTAACAGTGCCTCAGCCAGCGGATGCACCGCAAAAAGTTTTGATTTTTGAGATGTAAATAAAATATTTAACAAGTTTTTCCTTCATTAATAATGAACGAAAAATTTTCAATATTTCGTTATCAAGCAATACTGCTGACAGTTTTTGATGACAACCGTAGAATAAGGGTTTTAAGGCGATTCAGCAATCGAACTATCAACTGAAAATCTAGGGTTTCAGACTACGAAGTAAAAACAGTCAGGACTTTTGATTAAGACACACACCAAGCATCTCAACCTAAAAAGTCTACTTCTCACATCACCTAAATAACATCAATTATTAACGCCTGTCAAAAAGAATTAAGTAGTTGATAATTTTTTTTAATTTGTCAAAAAAGTGGTATAATATTATTCCTGTTTAACAAAGTGATATCAAATCGAGTAGCATCAGAATTAATATTACCCACCGCTTTCGACACGGCAGTGCCGTGTCCTTACAATTAATCTGGGTAGGAAAACGGCACGGCCGTGTCCTTTATATCATAAGGAGTGTAACCGCAAACGATAGGAGCCGCTCGGCGGGAAAAATTAAAAAATCCCCGCAATTATTGAATGCTAGTAGTTTAAGACTACTGGCAGGCGGGCGAGTATATCGTAGGTGAGCTAAAGATTTCAATCTCACAAATTGGTCAAACCATGCGAAGCTTTGCGAGAGTAAAGTGGTGGAAATTAACTAGACTATTGCCAGCGGGATTAAAGGGCGAATACCTTATTGGGTACCAAACTGCGCTCTTAATTTTGGGCGTAACAATTCTGGCAGCTAGCATCACTGGTTGTATGAGCTATCAAAGCGTTCGTCGCTTGATTATCACAAATTTAGAGCGAAATGCTTTGTTAGAAGTTAGGGAGCGGGCCAACAAGATCGATCGCTGGCTCGGCACTAGAAAGGCTGAGATCGAAGTCCTCGCCAATACTGCTCCCGTTCGTTCGATGAATTGGTCAGTGGCAGAGCCTTATTTAAAATCGGAAGTAAATCGACTACAAAAATTCCAATACTTCACATTAATTGATCCTGACGGTTCTTATTTCACCACAAAAGTCGGCAGAGCGTTGATTAATGTCAGCGACCGCGCACACTTCAAAAAGGCAATGGCTGGGGAAGTCTATGTTTCCGATCCTACCATTTCTCGCACGCTCAAAGGACAAAGTATTGTTCCCATTTCGGCTCCGGTGTGGTCAAATTCGGCAAATAATCTTGAGAAAACAGCACAAAAGCCGATCGGCGTAATGAACGGCGTCATTAGCATGGATCGAATTGCCCAAGTAGTAAGAAAGCTGGAATATGGCCCCGGAACTTACGCTTTTGTTCTCAATTCTCAAGGAGTGCCGATTGTGCATCCCGACGCTCGATTAATCGGAAATATCGACAATTCGGCTCCCAGTCTTTTAGAGTCTGCAGATGCTAATTTGGCAAATGTAGCGCGGGAGATGGTTTATCAAAAAACTGGCATTGTGCTGACTCAAATCAACGACGCCAGAGTTTATGTTGCCTATCTTCCTTTAGAACAAGCTGAATGGTCGATCGCCCTCGTAATTCCCCGCGACAATCTCGAAAAAGAACTCCTTCCTTTCAAGATACTAGCAGTAGCCGCCGGCGTACTTGCTGCAGCAGCTATTTTCTGTGCAATTGTGGCGCTCAAGCTGTTTGCCCTAAATGGCATTCGCAGTCGCACAGAAGCCCTTCTCCACCGCTTGACTGGCCGCATTCGCGCTTGCTTGGAGCTCGATCGCATCCTCCAAACTACAGTAGACGAACTCGGTACTTTACTGAAGCTCGATCGAGCAATTTTCGCATGGTACGATCCCCGACAAGATACTTTAGAATTTGGCTGGGAATATTGCCGGGAAGGTTTGCCGGGGCGCTTGGGAATCTTTGGTGTTGCAGGAGGGCCCTCTGGAGATTTAGCTGCACGGCTTCACCGCTGCGAAACGATACTGCTACATAAAACCGCCGCCCCTGATGCCACAGCGTCTGAGGAACACGCCCATATCGAACTTACAAATAGTCACTACGCAGCAGTACCCGTACTAACCAAGAATCATCGGCTTGGATATCTGTTCGCCTGTGCAAACCGCCGATTTGCGAGTCCCGACGAGGTGCAAGTTTTGGAAGCAATTGCCGACTCGCTGGCGATCGCAATTTCCCAATCCCAACTCCACGGGCAAATTCAAGAAGAACTCAAACTTTTGGAAGAAGTATTAGCCAAACTCAGAATCACCGAAGATCATTTAGTACAAAGCGAAAAAATTACAATGGTGGGTCAACTAGCCGCCGAAGTTGCCCAGGAAATCAATAACCCGATTAACTTTATTTACGGTCGCCTGATACACCTCAACGATTATATCAAAGATTTGCTTAGTATAATTCGCCTCTATCGCGAACAATATCCCGAACCTGTGCCGCGAATTGCCAAAAAAATAGAGCGTTGCGACCTAGATTTTATCAGCAAAGAGTTGCCACAAATCCTCAATTTTTTGAAAATAGGAGCCGATGGCATTCGCCAGATAGTCCTAGCTTTGCGAAAATTTTCACTTCCTGACGAAGCCAACAAAGAACACGCCAACGTTAATGAGAGCATCGACAATCTTTTGCTGTTGCTGGCTCACAGACTGGAGCAAAAAATATTAGTAGTCAAGGAGTACAACAACCTGCCGCCAATTTTGTGTTATCCAGGTCAACTGAGCCAGGTATTCGCGAGTCTCATCATCAATGCTATAGATGCAGTTAAAAGTATTGAAAAATCGGCTCAAATTATTACTATCAAAACCGATATTTTCGAGGATGATACAGGTAGGTTTATTGTTGTATCTATCGCCCACAATGGTTCAACAATTCCGCCGGAAATTCAACAAATAATATTTGAGGAGTTTGGCCCTACTAAATCCTTTAAAAAATTTACAGGATTGGATCTGTCGGTGTGCTATAAAATTATTGTAGAATTGCACGGTGGCAGGCTGAAAGTTGAATCTCCGGTTCAACCTCAAATTAAATCTCAAACTGGGGGCGGTGCTGAGTTTATGGTAAAATTGCCGATCGTTTGATATCGCATTTTGCCGCCAGGAAAACCAGTCGCAAATCTTGCTAGTAAGCGGCGCGAAAAGCTTAATTTGGCTTCCTAGGATCGTCAATTAAATAATTTCCCTTTTTTCTTGTAGGATGGGCGTCCCGCCCGCCCAGAAAGGACGGGCGGGACGCCCATCCCACAACATTCATGAAAAGTGGATTTTATTTAATTCTCATCCCATAGTCAAGACTTTAGTCGTCATAAAACGGAGGGCTGAAGTCCTCAGTATAGAGCTAACGATCATTTGTTAAGAAAAATTGATAGCATAGGATTAGGGAAATAATAAAGGTGCAACCACAGCAAACAACCAGCCTCCCATTACCAAGACTTCCGCAACAATTAATAAATTATTTCTGTTCATTTTCACATTAAGCATTTTCACATTAAGAGCGATCGACAAAAGAGCGAATTTTCTTCCACCAAGCAGCCGGCGAATCTTCCGGGCGATAGGCGGCCTCAAACATCGACAAAATTAGCGGCAAACCCCCCACCTTCGCACTCATCAACAAGTGCATTGCCAGACAAAATACCAATACCACCCAACCACAAGCGTGTAAATAATACCAAACCTGCGTCAATTCCCCAGCCGGCAGCCATTCTTCCTTAACCATACTGCCAGAAGCGATTGAAAAAGTCAGTGCTAGCAACATCAACGTATTCACAATCCGGTGCAAACTGTACCACCAAATCGGTTTTCCCAACTGCGTTAGTTTCCCAAAAGAATCCGGCTGCACCAAGCGTTTTTGGCCTGCGTGGAAACTGTACAATGCAAAAGCCGGCATTATTCCTAACAGCAACATCTTGCCAAAAGTGCCGTGAATCCCGATAATATCTGCAATTTGAGGCACGGGGACTTTGCCAAACCGCCCATCGTAGGTGTTGTAAACCAGAAATGCGCTCAAAATTGCTAAAAGGGCGATCGCAGCGTTAACCCCGTGCAGTAACCTGAGCAGCAATGGCTGGTAGGGTCTAGATTGCGGCATAGTCAATTCTGCTACTTGATAAATAATCTTTTACAGAATATAGCTAAGCGCTGATTTTTTCAACCCTCGCCAATTGTGAAATAAATGTGAGTCAAAAATGAATAGATTATGATAAAAACGCAATTATATCAAAACTTAGTGTAAACTAAAACAGTCAAGAGGAATACTTTACTTAGGAATGAGAATTAAATAACTTCCACAAGTTTGTGGGATGGGCGTCGGGCCCATGCAAAAAGGACGGGCGGGACGCCCATCCCACAATAACAATTAAAATTGTAAGTTATTTAATTCGCGCTCCTTATAACACCTAACATTTTACAAAAATGGATGCAGCCACTACCGTTTTACTTTCCTTGGGACTAGCAGCAGATGCTTTTGCTGTCGCTGTTTCGAGCGGTTTAGCAATCAAACACATGAAGGTCAATAAAGCTTTAAAAATTGCCTTATTCTTCGGATTTTTTCAAGCTCTAATGCCCGTAATAGGATGGTTAATCGGTCTTGGTTTTAGTTTTTTGATAACACCGATCGACCATTGGATAGCTTTTGGGCTTTTGAGTTTCATTGGCGGGAGAATGATTTACGAATCGCTGCAAAGCAGCGAAGAATGCGAGAAAAAGTTCAATCCCTTAGATACGGGGACTTTGATAACACTGTCGGTGGCGACGAGTATCGATGCCCTCGCAGTTGGCCTCGGATTTGCTGTGCTAAAAACTTCGATCGGCCCTGTCGTTAGTGCGATCGGATTTATTACTTTCTTTTTAGCCTTTGCAGGCGTGTTTATCGGTCACAAATGCGGCAACTTATTTGCAAATAAAATTGAGATAGTGGGCGGAGCAATTTTGATTTTCATTGGCAGCAGAATCTTGTTTATGCACTTGACAGAAGTGCCATTAGTTATCGGCAATTAGTCATTAGTCAGTAGTTATTAGTCGAAGAGTGACATCAAAGTCTCTGCGGGCTGCAATTTCCAATTCCCAATTCCCAAAAAATGCTATAACAGCAATATTGTGTTAAAGGATAAAAATTTCGTGCTGAAACTTTACGGCGGAGCCCGCAGCCGGGCCTCAATTGTCAAGTGGTATCTAGAAGAAATAGGAATTCCTTACGAATTCGTCATGCTGGATATGCAAGCAGGGGAACACTTGCAGCCAGAGTTTCTCGAAATTAACCCGATCGGCAAAGTACCAGCGATCGCCGACGGAGATTTTAAACTTTGGGAATCCGGCGCAATTCTGCTGTATTTAGCTCAAAAATATGGTAAGATGCCAGACAATTTGGAGCAGCAAGCTCAAATCGTGCAGTGGGTAACGTTTGCTAACGCCACCCTGGGGCCGGGAATATTTACAGAAGCAACTCGCGATCGCGAAACTCCCAAGTTGTTAAAACCGTTAAATGAAATCTTCGAGAAACAGCCATTTTTAATGGGTGATGAATTCGGCGTAGCCGACGCAGCAGTCGGCTCAATGTTGGCCTACATTCCGATGATGCTAAAACTAGACCTCAGTGCTTATCCGGCCGTTGTAGATTACATCAAGCGGATCTCAGAAAGACCGGCATTCAAAAGTGCGATCGGCGGTAGCTGAAGGAAGGCACTACACGGATTAATTATTCATCTCTCTCTTCTCTTCCTCTGCGGTCTCTGCGGTCTCTGCGGTTAAATCATTCCGAAACAACCGTAAACGAGATCAGCCCAAAAACTCAACACGTAAAATCAGGGGCAATTCCAGAATTGCCCCTGCTTTTATTAAAATCAAACTTATCTAAATCCGACAGCCGCCTGCCAAACAAAAGCCAGCAGCAAGAAAAATACGGGAATGACCGGCAAAACATTAACCAAAGGCTCAAAAATCGAATAAGCTTCGGGCAGTTTTGCTAAGAGTAATGCAGCTTCCATGAATCAACCTACCTATCCAACACAATTTTCTTGACACTCCTCAGCCTAAAGGCGTGAGGATTTTTAAGACTTTTGAGTCTTAATATCCCTATTGCTAGGGTTCCCAGGCTGACCACGTATGCACGTTACGTGCGTAGTCATGTCTCCTCAAGAATGTTTTGGGCGTAGACTTTCCCCCAGTCCGGGGGTAGGTTTTTAAATCTTGTCTGATCTCGATAGCATACCACACAAAGCGCGTGGATATGTTTACCCAAATACCTAGGATTTCTGACTTCGCACGGTGTGGAAAAAGCCGTCCTACAACGACTGGGTTTTAAACCCAATTTTCAGATAATTGTCGCATATCTTCACCCAAGGCAATCACGATCGATCGACTGTCGGTGCAAGCCAGTAGGCAAACTCTTCAGTAAATCGATCGGCCAAAATCGCCTCCCGCATCCTCCCAGTAAAGCGAATCAACTCCGTCACATTGTGAATCGCCAGCAAAGTATACCCCAGCACTTCGTTAGCCCGCGCCAAATGAGCCAAATAAGCCCGACTGAATTTTTGGCAGGTATAACAAGGACAAGACTCATCCAGCGGAGCAAAATCCTCCCGGAACCGAGCATTTTTCAAATTCCAGCGTTCCCCACCAACAAAAGCCGTCCCGTGGCGGGCGAGGCGAGTCGGAATCACGCAGTCAAACATATCTACCCCACTCGCCACCGCCAACGCCATTTCCCGATAAGTCCCAATCCCCATCAAATAACGCGGTTTATTTGCCGGCAACAGAGGCGCAGTCACCTTCACAATCTCTGCGATCAAATCCCCCGATTCCCCCACACTAACCCCGCCGATGGCATAGCCTGGTAAATCCAAATCTACCAACTGGTTCGCCGCGCGCGATCGCAAATCGGGGAAAACGCCCCCCTGGACGATGCCAAACAAAGCTTGATCCGGGCGCGAGTGAGCTTGAATGCAGCGTTGCAGCCAGCGGTAAGTGCGATTTGTGGCAGCCTCCACCTCCTCCCGCGTAGCGGGGTAAGGGGGACACTCGTCAAAGGCCATAATCACATCAGCGCCCAACTCATTCTGAATTTCGATCGATCGTTCCGGCGTCAAATTAATCATGCGGCCATCGCGGGGAGAGCGAAAAGTCACCCCATTCTCAGAAATAGTCCGCATTTGGCTCAAGCTAAACACCTGAAAGCCGCCCGAATCCGTCAGCATCGGGCCTGGCCAAGCCATAAATTTATGCAATCCGCCCGCGCCTGCGACAATTGCTTCCCCCGGCTGCAAGTGCAAGTGATAAGTATTTGCCAAAACCATTTGAGAACCCGCCGCCTCAAGATGTGCCGGGGTCAAAGTTTTGACATTAGCTAGCGTCCCCACTGGCATAAATTTAGGCGTTTCCACCACACCGTGGGGAGTCGCAAAAACCCCTGCACGCGCTTGGGTATGGCTGCAATTAGCCTGACATTTAAAAGAAAATTTCGCCTTGTCCTCAGTCATTAGTCCTCGATGCTCGTTAACCGCTACTCGGCCGTCCGTGTTATTTGAGATGTTGCACCATTCTCAATTACTTGTTTAGGAACAGGCTTTTCGGCCTGTTCCACAAGAAAATTCACTCTTTGTGGAACAGGCCGAAAAGCCTGTTAACCGAGAATGGTGCAAGATGTGAGTGTTATTTAATCTATTGTTGATGACATCGCGACAAAAAACTCATGACCGAGAATTTCTAGATGGTACCCGCCACGTGATTTATCCGTGGAATCAATCCAAAACCGACAATCGAAAATCCTTGCGTCCCCCGAATTTATCTCGCGCAAGTCAATCCAAAATCGACAATCGAAAATCTAAAATCGAATGACCCCGCCCAAAAACGGAGACAAGTTTCCGACAATCGTCGTGGAGGGCAAAAAATTTTAGACCTTAGTTCTAACTCCCAGATTCACGGCGCTGCGAGTAAATCTAAAATCTAAAATCTAAAATCTAAAATCGAGTGACTGACCATTAAAAGGGGGAATCATCTTCGTCCAATTGCAGATCCCAGTTGCCTGAGAGTACCTGATCGACAACCGCATCCAAAGCCGCAGCATTTAAATTCCGGGCGAATTGCTCTTGCAAAGGATTGGAGAGGGGAATTAACCGCAACAGCCGTCCATCTTGAATCAGGTCAAAATAAGCACCATCTTCAGGCGACTGTTTCAGTTCCAGGTAATCAAAACTATACACGTTCAAATAAAGCGCATGGTTGGCAATCAGGGTAGAACGGTGGGGGTTGGCGAAGACTTCGAGTACATAACCTTCCCCTTCGCTATAAATCTGGCCATCTTGTATGTGAAGGTAGCGGACACGTCCTAAATCAAACAGCAATCTTTTGATATCGCGTTTGTTGACGACGATCCCTGTATCGATGATGCAAGGAGCAACTACCCTGTTATTCAATTGATCGTGACTCATGGAGTAAAAGCCTCTGTTGTAGTATTTTCCCGTCTTGAAAATCAGGGAGTTAGCTAGAATTCTTGGTACGGGAAACGCGGATCTTGAGTTTAGTCTTTTTAGATAGGGAGCTTGGGGATCGCTGCCGACAGAGGTTTTCCGGGGAAAAGAGCCGGCGACAGGAGGAATGCTCGATCCAAAAAACTAGGGTGTTACAGTCCAATTCTGGCACACGCTAATCGATTGACAACTGCATACCAGATGAAAAATTTTCTATCTTATGGTGGATGATAAATTGGTTCGGTCTACGATCGACTTTTTCCGGAATCAAGGCGCTGCCATCGCAGCCGCAGTCGCTTTTTATACTTGTTTGCCGGTACCGGTGTCTTGGACTTTGGAGTTTCGGGGCATTGCCCGCTTGGCACCGGCGATCGGGCTTTTGATTGGGGGGATGGTGGGACTGGCGGATGTTGGGTTGCAGTTGTTGGGAATGCCTGCTCTGACTCGATCGGCCTTGGTGGTAGTCTTGGGCATCGCCGTGACTGGCGGGCTGCACCTAGACGGCGCAATGGACGCGGCGGACGGGCTGGCTGTACCAGACCCCGTGCGTCGGCTGGAAGTCATGCGGGACAGCGTTACAGGAGCCTTTGGGGCGATGGCTGCGATCGCGATCGTGCTGCTGAAAACTGCCGCTCTCTCGGACTTGAATAACTATCGGTGGCTGGCTTTGATGGGCGTCGCCGGTTGGGGGAGGTGGGCCCAACTGGTGGCGATCGCCCGCTATCCCTATCTCCGGGCCGAGGGTAAGGGAGCTTTTCACAAGGAATCGATTTATTCTCCTTTTGATTTTATACCGGGAGTGTTGTTGCTGCTGAGTTTGAGCGTGGTGCAAGTTGTCTTGGAGGGCGATCGGTGGCTGTTGGCGGTGGGGATGGCTTTGGGGGGAAGTGCGATCGGAATTTTTGCCGGAGCCTGGTTTAACCACCGTTTGGGCGGCCACACGGGCGATACTTACGGTGCCGTAGTCGAGTGGACGGAGGCTTTATTGCTGTGTCTTTTGGCAGCTTTGGAAGGGTGAAGATAATTCGGCGATTGAAATCGCTACTACAAAAACGAAGTCTACCTCCGCAGACAAGCGAGGTGGAAATCGGAACTCGACTTTGATATTTTCTATCCTGTCTGCCTTCAATTGCCACGCTACATTAGACACAGCAAACCTCAACTTTTAAGAAAGCTATGGGATACTTTATTGCTGCGATCGTCCTGGGAATGTTAATTTGGGCCGGTATCGATATCGTGCATACCATCAGCAACTGGGAACTCAATCGCTCCGAAATCAACCAAAAAATTCAAGCTGAAATGGTCAAAGAGACATATTGCTGTCAATTTTGGGATTCAGAATAAGCACAGAAAGTATAAATAATCGTTCTAACGCACCATTTATTGGCTGGTGCGTCAGCTTGGAAATTGTTAGTTTTTGGCAAAAATAATGCGAACTGAAGCACCCTACAAAATGAATGGAAAATCCCATGCAAATTTTCCATTCATTCTCACTTTTTACGCTTTCGGCTCGACCCAAACAGTCATCCCCTCAACCCTCAAACCTTTGCCGCGAGTGCCGCAATATTGACCGTTAGCAGTAACAGGAGTATCGCCCACATTCTGAATGTGAGCCGTATAAAATACGTCATACTTATCAGCTTGCGGCCCTGTCAGGCGGGCGGCAAATCCCTCAATGCGCTTCGCTTTGCCCCGGAATCCAGCTAACTCTCCTTCCGAGAACCAAGCAGTATCGCCAACTCCTTCAACGTGAGCCATGTACTGCAAATTTAAATCGGCAACGGGAGGCTCTATTTTAATTTGAAATCCTTCGACGCGGCGGCCTTGAGCTTTAGTACCCGCATATTCTCGATCGCTAAAAGTTCGATCGCCAATTCCTTGAATATGCGCCAACACTTTTAAACCCACAGGCGCCACTGTTTGGGAACTCGCAGACGGCGCGAGCCAAACTTTGATACCCTCTATTCTCAAAGCTTTGCCGCGAGTACCGCAATATTCGCCGTTGGAGGACACGTCGGTGTCGCCGATATTCTGAATGTGAGCGTTATAAAATACGTCGTACTTATCAGCTTGCGGCCCTGTCAGGCGGGCGGCAAATCCTTCAATTCGTTTCGCTTGACCCCGAAAACCCGCCAATTCTCCCTGGCTGAGCCAAGGAGTGTCGCCAACACCTTCGACGTGAGCCATGTACTCGACATTTAAGCCGGGAATTAGCGGGTCGATCTTAATCGCAAATCCTTCGACACGACGCCCTTGAGCTTTAGTACCCGCGTATTCTTGAGAACCGAAAGTTCGATCGCCAATTCCCTGAATGTGCACCAAAACTTTGATTCCCAAACCGCCCTCTACTGCCACCGGTTGTTGAATGTCCCTAGGTGCCCCAAAAACAATGTTCCCCG
Organism: Microcoleus sp. B4-C2; assembly: GCF_036705265.1. Taxonomy (NCBI): domain Bacteria; kingdom Bacillati; phylum Cyanobacteriota; class Cyanophyceae; order Oscillatoriales; family Microcoleaceae; genus Microcoleus; species Microcoleus sp. B4-C2. Next base: position 58,924 of record NZ_JAUBUB010000011.1, on the reverse strand, counting down.
AACCGGTTGTCTGAAGAGACTTAGGTACTTCCACGCTGGGAACAATAATTACCTCGTGCATGGGGACAGAAGGCGCGGGGGATTCCAAAATCTGGATCTGTGGCGCAACTGTAACTTGTTTCGGTGCCACATTTCCTGACGGGATGACAATCACTTCTGGCAAAGGTTCGGCGCTGATTTTTTGTTCTGGCGCTGGTTTAAATGCGGGTTCGACTTTTGCAGGTGCTGCTTTTACCATCTCAGCAATGGTTAATTTGCCTCTGGAAATGGCTACGGCTATTTGTTTGCCAAAAGCGGCGCTGACTGTTTCTTCGAGAATGACCCACTGTTCGTCGTCTAATTTGTCTTGCTGTTCCACCAGGGCGAGGACTGCTGAAACTGGGTGTTTGCCGCTGACTAAGGATTCTGCGTCGGAATGCAGTTGAGTTGGGGTTGATTCGGAAATCGCGCGCTGCAGTTCGCGGGCTCTGGCATGAACTGATTGTAAGGGCGCGAAGTCGCTTTGTTCGCGGTGGGCGATCGCCAATACTCGATCGATCACTTTCAATGCTGCATCGCGAATTTCTGCTTTTCCTTCAGAAGCGGAGGCAGTCTCGACTAAGTTTTGAATCTCTTTGAGGGAAGTAATTTCCCCTGGTGCGATACCGGATTTGTTGAGATCGAGAGCTTGTTTTTGGACTGCGGCAAAGTTGCGGCTGTAGGTGGCTACTTCTTGCAGCAAGCTGTCAGAGGGAGGAAGGCCGGAGTCTTGGAGTTGTTTTGCTGCCATTGATAGGCGATCGGCCAAATTAGCATAAGTTTCCGATAGTCGGGCTATTTGTTGTAGCAAATCTTTATGTGGTGCTTCCATATGTCTTGCAGTAAATATTTAACTTGCTGATTATAGACGTTGAGCGTCTTCTGAAGGTAGAAGGCAGTAGTCAATGGATTTTAGATTTTAGATTTGAGATTTTAGATTGAAGCCTTGACCGCACGGATAAATTCGGGGGCTCCTTTATCGGATACAGGTTTTTTATTTCTGGACGGATGAACCCGGGGGCTTGTATCCTAGATGCTTTCGGTCATTAGGATCGTCAATTAAATAATTTCCCTTTTTTCTTGTGGGATGGGCGTCCCGCCCCTCCGTTTTGGACGGGCGGGACGCCCATCCCACAACAGTCATGAAAAGTGGATTTTATTTAATTCTCACCCTTAGTCATTAGTCCCAGGGAAGAAGAAAAATGCTCCCCCTCTCCGACTCCTCCACTCGGATACTCTCCGACTCCCCCACCCAGACACCCGGACACTCTCCGACTCCCCACTCTCCGACTCCTCCTCTGGTATCCCCCGCGTGATCTCCGTCACAACAGTGCAAATACTTAGTCACACTCTGCGACTCCGGCTGTCACGAGTGGCCCGTCACAATGTCACACCTATTGAGCAATAGCCGTCACTGCTGATTCTGTGAAAACATTCGATACTTAGGCTTGAACCAATAAAATCCCGAAGTGTTATGGTACTAATTCGCGACCTCGCCCAGCAAGCTCTGGCTCTGGGCTATCTAACCCTTGAAGCCGAAAATCAACTGCGGCGGATGTTAACTACCACCCAGTATGACTTGGAAGACTTAAATGCTTTTATGGCTTTGCAACTAGCAGCTATGTCTGGAGGAGTGAAACAAGAGTCTCGCGAGCTAAAAAAGTTTGAAATCTTTGGCGAGACGGCTTCCGAAACTTCCTGTTAGTAATTAGTTGGCTTTTGATTAGTTAAAATTTAGTAAGGGACATTTTTACCGTGCAGGTTCGTGAAGTTGTAAAACAAGCTATTGCCGCTGGATATCTGAGTTTGGAAGCAGAAAATGAAATGCAGAAGATTTTTTCCTCAGCCAAGTGTGATTTGGAAGATTTGAATGCTTTTATGAGCTTGCAGTTAGCTGCGATGGCGGGTCGGGTGAGGCAAGAGTCTTTGGAATTGATAAAAATGCCAAATTTCCATGATAGGAATTAATTTGTTATTCAATCATCTGGGGATATAAATATTAAGCTTTATTTAAAATAAAGGGTGAAAGCATATAATTATTGGCTGATTTATATACTAATTAATTTAAAAAATATTGGTATTTTGCTTCAATGGGTGTTAAGCAAATTCACTAAAATTGAAATAAATATTAAAATGAAGATTTAAGTGGATAGTGAGGACTTCACTCATCAAAGGTCAGGCTGGATGACCAGACCTGTCAAGGCGTAGTCAAAGTGTTTGCTTAGTACAAGTTGAGCATTATTATTGAGATGTTATTTATGATTAATTATCTATAAAATGGAGAAGATTTATCGATCGCCCTAAGCAGAGATTTCAAGCGTTTGAGCCACTTTGTAGGCATTGCATAATTGCGGGATAATTTTGATTGTTTTTTTGTGGAATGGGCTCTCGTAGCCCGAAGGCGTGTATTTTCACAGCAGGCGAAACACCCCACAATATATTAGTGTCAACTTAAGTTTTTAGTCCGCCAGCCCTCCCGCTCACCCGGCAGTCCGCCAGGGAATGAATTCCCTGTCTCATAGCGAAAGTCCTCTCAAAGAGGACTGAAGAACTCATTAGTCCTCATAGCGAGGACTTTCGCTTTGATGGAGACTCTTGTTGAAACCCGTGCTGGAATAAGGGTTTAACGTTAAGTTAACACCAATGCCCACAATAATCATCCTCAAATTGTGTAACGCTCCTTTTTCACCTTATTGACAGATATGGCTGGGATAATGGCAAACAATTTACGATCAATGATTAACTGGGGTTGGTATGAAACAGCTAATATTATTTTCCCTCCATCGACCGTAATAAAGTTAGTTCGTAGTGAGTAATTTAACCGTCATAAAACTAGCTCGTACTTCCGTCGTCACTACAAACGTTATAACGGTTATAATACCAGATTTTATATCATCACTGAGACTATTTCCTACGACTTCGACGCTCTAACTCTTTAATTACTCTCAGAACAAACAGCGACATTAAAGCGCCAATTAAGGCCAGTTGCCACAACCCGCATCCTGCAGCAGTTCCTAAAGCTGCTGACACCCAAATAGCGGCGGCAGATGTGAGCCCGTGAACTTCAACTTTGCCTATTTCATGTCGATTTTGCCGCAGGATTTCTCCGCCTCCCAAAAACCCAATCCCGGCAGCAACGCCTTGAATTACGCGCGCTACAGCATCTCCTCCGTTTTCATTTTTCCCCATTGCCAGCGGCATTAAAACAAACAGCGCACAACCCATACTAACTAGCATATGAGTTCTCAATCCCGCTGGTTTATTTCTGAGTTGGCGCTCCCATCCAATAATTCCGCCAACAAACATGGCTAGGCACAACCTTAAAAGTATGCCTAGCCAATTATCGGGAGACCACAAGTTAGCGATCGACAATGTTTTACTGCAAATAATTGATTCGGAAGATACCAATATTAGCGGAGCACGATGTCCGATCGCAATCTCACTGCCAAATCTTGTTCCGGGCGAATCACCAGCACGTCAACGCTGCGCCGCCCCAACAATACTCCAGCTAAAGCGCCGATCCCAACGCCTCCCAATACTTCTTCAGTCGCGATCGCTTTGTCGCCGGTAATGCCTGCGAGTGCAGCCGCAGCAGCAGCACCCAAGGCTGCACCTTGCGCTACTGAACCTGTGCCAGCACCTTTTTGGACTCTTTCGGTTCGGGTAATAATTCCCGAATAGCCATCAATCCGATAGCGTTGGCGGCGGCTGATAATTAACTCTCTGGCAACAAATTGAGTACCGATTTGATTGCCTCTTCTGACAGGTTGCAGTGCCCCGACTATCTGGCTGCCTCCGGGGATTAACACTCTGCCTTGAGGTGTGCGGATGTCTTGCGCTACTGTTAAAGTTAAAGGTGAAGTTTCTTCGCGGGTGACAACTATTTTGTCTTTTTCATACCTAACTGGAATTACACTGCCCGACGGAATTCGGATGCTATCAAATTGGGAAATTCTTTGTTGGGCTTCTGCGGGAGTAGCTACCACCAGCGGCGCGCTGGTTCCCACTGTAATGCCCAGTGCGAGGATTGCTGCTGTTGCTGAACGCCATTTTTGAGAAGTAATCATATAAATTGTCTCCTTGCTTCGGTTTTTGTTTACTTAGGAACGCACTACTGCTAAATTTGTTTCTGGTTTCGCATTCATCTGATGTTTTGATTATGGCAGGCTGGAATTCTACCAGTTGGGAAGATAAGGTTGATAATCAAGAAGTTGAAAATTTGGAAAAATCGAGAAAATCCCCAATACAGGGGCGATCGGGAAGATAAGGAAGATAGTCAACAGCCAGTCGATTTTAGATTTTAGATTTTAGATTTTAGATTTTAGACTTGACTCCACAGATGAATCTGGAAGCTGGAAAGTAGGTGTAAAATATTTCGCTTGTCAACAGTCAACAGTCAACAATTAATTGTTGAGAGCGTTTAAGGCTAGCAATCCAGCACCGAAAGCTGGTTCGTATCGGGGCGAAATAACCTGAGCTTTTGGGGCGATCGCACTTATGGCTGCTTCAAACCGACCTCGGCAATTTGCCTCTCCACCCCACACACCTCCTACGATCACAATTTCAAATTCTTCTGTTTGGTTAAATAGCGCTGAAATGGCTATTTTGGTTGAATAGGTTAATTCTGCTACAGCATTATTGATAATGCAGTCAGCGACGCGATCGCCGTCTGCTGCGGCTTGTTGGACAATCGGCGCTAAAGCAGCAATTTCTTTGACTCCCCAACCGCGCCCGTAAACGACTTCTACCAATTCTTCTAGGTTATTGAGGCCTAAATGCGTTTGAAATTTTTCCGCAAGCACGGTAAAATCTTCGCGTCCGTCATAGAACTTCAAAGCAGCTTGCAAACCCTGAAGGGCGATGTTATATCCGCTGCCTTCATCGCCTAAAATATATCCCCAACCGCCGACTCGTTTAGTTTTTCCTTGACGGTTTTGCCCAAAAACAATCGAACCTGTTCCTGAAATAACGGCGATACCTACTGGATAACCTGTACCGCCAGCAAGTGCGATCGCGCAGTCGCTGCTAATTACTATATTCCTGGGCAGGAACGATCGGGTTACTGGTAAAGTATTCGTCAACTGCAAGTTCTGCACTACAAATTGCACTATTTCACGATCTTTTGGACGCCCGACTCCTGCTAGTCCCAGACCAATTGCTTCTATGTTGAGATTGCTATTCGTCTCGATTTTAGCGGACAGAACTGCTCGTTCGATCGCCAATTGAATGGATTGTTTGGCTGTCTCAATTCCCAGGGTTTGATAATTTGACGGCCCTGCTTCACCCCGTCCTAAAACAAGGTGGTTGTCATCCATTAAAAGGCAGATAGTTTTAGTGCCGCCGCCGTCGATGCCGAATACGTAGCTCATGAATAATTTAGAGAATAATAGAGCAACCCAGATTAACAGATATCTCTCTATTCTACGCTTTGTACAATCAGATTAAACTGAGATGTTGTACCATTGTCAATAAGCCTTTTATGAACAGGCTTTCCGGCCTGTTCCACAAGAAAATTAATCTCCTGTGGAACAGACCGGAAAGCCTGTTCTTCAGAATGGTGCAAGATGTGAGATTAAATCGACAGAGCAATGCTAATAATAATTAAACCTAATAATGCTAACCAAACCAGATGGCGCTGACACCAATTTTTGATTGATTGCAGCCCGTCGCCGCTGCTGTAAGGAATCGTCTGTGGCACAAGTGGCTCAGCTTGATTGTGATAAAGCGTGCATTCTTTGGCAAAAGGACGCTGCGGGTAGTTGCAAGTATCGTCTGCGTGATAAATACAGGTAGTACACAGAAATTCTTCGGGTTTCGATCGATAAAGGGGGATACCCGGATGACCGAAAGCTTTGAGGGGGATTTTGCAGTGTGGACAGGCCAGGGCTTGGGCGTCTACAGGTTGGTGACAGCGGGGGCAATCAGGCATAGACAGCAGGGTGATGGGGTAATGTGGTGGGTAGGCTCATTAGCGGGTTTTCCGAACGCCGAGAATGGGCGATCGCCTCGCCATCAGGCGGCTGGATGCTCCAAAATAGAAAGGTAGTTGTGCGCTGATGTAACTTTAAGTTTACAGATGGTTTCGCAGCGACAGCAGGCGACCTGAGCCGATCGGGTATGAAAGGGCAAACATTAGGAAAAATCTATGGATAACAATAGCAACTTACTCAAACAACTGGTAATGCTGGGCATTGGTACTACCTCTCTGGTGGCAGAGAAATTGCAGGAAGTCAGCGAGCAATGGGTCAAAGATGGCAAAATCAATCCTGAGCAAGCCAAAACCTTTGTCGATGACATGACGGAGCACATCAAGTCTGAACAGGGGAATTGGGAGACGCAGTTGCAGCGGCAACTACGGAATATGCTGCAAGATATGGGAGTCCCCCGACAGTCCGAAATGGATGAGTTGCGGGGAAGGCTCGATCGTTTGGAACGTCAGATGCGGGATTTAGAAAACCGTAACTGGCGCTGAGTTCGATCCTCTTCTGCAAGCTTCGCTAACGCCCGCGAGAAGTTTGCTGCTATCTTGTGATAAGATTGTCACCCGAAGGCAGAAGGCTAAAAAAGGCACTTATGTAGAAGCCATTTATGTAGAATTACAAACATTTTGACTTCATACTTTTGTCTTGAAAATTATCTGGCACCTGCCCTTTTTTGGTGGAAAAGATCAGATAAAATTTGGTAGTTCTTGTTGTACTAGATGTCTTAGATATCTGAGATATCGCGGTTAAAAGTATTAGGAGGATTAATTTTGCGAGGAGTTCTAGTCAGCTTGGGAGTAATGCTGGTTTGCTTTTTGTTTTTGATAGTCGCTCAAATGGGCGGTTCTGGGTCCCAAGCAGTTGCAGCCGAATTGAACAATCTTTTACCAGAGACTGCTATTGAGAAGTTGTCAGCGCAGTCTTTGAATGAAAATAGCTTGCTAGTAGCTGATGCTACTTTACCGAAGGTACCAGCTACTATCGCTGGCAATAACATGACTGATAATACTGAGAAAACTGTTAATACTGAGAAAACTGTCACCACAGATTCAGGTCTGAAATATGTTGAATTGACAGAGGGTAAGGGGGCGACTCCAAAAACCGGGCAGACGGTTGTCGTACACTACACTGGAACTTTGGAGGATGGCACGAAGTTTGACAGTTCGCGCGATCGCAATTCACCTTTTCAGTTCAAAATTGGCGTGGGTCAAGTAATTAAGGGTTGGGATGAAGGTGTCGGTACGATGAAAGTTGGAGACCGGCGCAAGTTGATTATTCCCCCTGAACTCGGTTACGGCGCTCGCGGTGCGGGCGGGGTGATTCCTCCTAATGCTACGCTGATTTTTGATGTGGAATTGTTGAGAATCGGTGGCTAGGTAGCTCAATCTAATTCAACGTAAAACTTTTACGGTGTTTAGAAACCCGGTTTTTTTTGAGAAACCGGGTTTCTGTGTATGTTCTGGTTGATTTACGATCGCTTCGGAGATGCCAGATTGCGAAAGCAGGTATATTGGGCGTCAAATAATAGTTTGATGATTCCTGTGGGCCCGTTTCTGTGTTTGGTAATAATTACTTCTGCAATTCCGCGATCGGGCGAATCAGGGTTGTAATATTCATCGCGGTAGAGCATAATTACTAAGTCGGCGTCTTGCTCGATCGATCCGCTTTCGCGTAAATCAGACATCATGGGTCGCTTGTTTGTCCTGGCTTCCACACCCCGACTCAACTGAGATAAGGCAATAATCGGCACGTTGAGTTCGCGGGCTAAACCTTTAAGACTTCTGGTAATTCGAGATAGTTCTTGCACGCGGTTGTCGCTGCTACCTTCCATTAATTGCAGGTAATCTAGCAAGACTAATCCTAGGGTTCCGCCTTGTTCTGCTTGGAGGCGGCGGACTTTCGATCGTATTTCTGTGACGGTAATATTGGGAGTATCGTCAATAAACAGCGGTAGTTCTGATAAGTTGCCAATGGCTGTACTGATTGGTTCCCATTCGTTTTGACTGATTCTACCCGATCGCAACCTGTTGCTTTCTATTTTGGCTTCGCTGGACAGGATGCGCTGCACTAGCTGTTCTTTCGACATTTCTAAGCTGAAAACGGCAACCGGCAATTTCTGCTGTCCGGCGGCGATGTGGTGGGCGATGTTGGTACAGAAAGCAGTATTGTGAACGCAGATATCGTTAGCCACAAAATTGTGCGTCTCCGGGATAGTTAAGTCGTAAACTTGCTTGTTTCCCATCGGTTCGATAGAAACTATTTCATCCCAGTAAACCTCGCTATCTGCCAGTTGTTTCAGCCACAAATTATCTAAAGCCGTTGCTAAAACTAAAAATCTTTCCCTGGACAGCGCACGTTTACAAACGTGAATATTTGAGTGACCTTTGATACCAGCGCGTTTTGCTAAGGATGCCCAAGATTCGTTGCCTTTTGCTAATGCTAGGTATTCCCACGCCTCTACAGGAATCAAATCGCGGTTATTGTGAGATTCTTTATTTTCTAATGCTTCTTTTACTTTGAATAAGGCTACCTCTTTGCCAAAAATGCCAATTTCTGATATGAATGTTTTGATTGATTTTGCATCAGTAATATCGATTTGCCAAGCTGGTCTACGAGTATTTTTGTATTTGACAGAACGCTTTTTGAGGGCTGCAATGATGCCAAATCTCAGCAGTAGATGCTGTACGTGTCTGGCTAGTCCTTCGCTGACAGAACAGTAGCCTAGTTGAGATTGACCGCTGGTAAGTAGGGTTGCCCAGCCGTCAGTTGAAAAGAGGCGGTTGAGGAAAAGGGCAACTTGCGATCGCCGCAATCTAAACACTATGTCCGGTACGGTTTTCTCATGAGCATTTTTTCCCATCAGACCTAACTTTTCTAACCAATTTCTCAGGGGATTTTTATGACTTGTATTAATAACATCCATTCCCTCATCGGCTAGGTGTTCTGGATCTACTCTTAAAACTCTGCAAATGCCACTAAATAATTCTTGATTGGGAAATGCTATTCCTTCCACCCAAGACCGGACTAATCGCGGTGGAACTTTCAATTCTAGCGCTAATTTTTTAGAGTCAAAATTTCGTTTTAAAAGGATTAGTTCTAAATTATAACCAAAGTTTTTTATACTATCTGTGTAACTTTCTCGATCGCCCATGACATAATATTCTGGTGCGCGTCTCCCTTTATCGTTAAATCGCAGCTTAAGACCTCCGAAGCTAGTAGCAGCTTCAGCAAAATCTTGTAGTATAGCAGTATTTCCATTGGTGAAGTGTGGCGCGCTGCGTGTCAAACACCCATCGCCAATTAGATAAGCCAATAATTTAACTTCACAGTCTCGGATGGTTTCTTTACCAAAAACATTCATCCTGCGGGGAACAGCAATCTTATCGCCTACTTGTATTTCCCTCAACTGCCGCCAGCCCTTAATTGTTAAAAATGGGTGTGTAATTGTAGTTTCTATAAATCGTCCCAGTCTTGTTGTAACCCGAAATACAGGCTTAATTCCATCATCTATAAAAGCTGATGGTCTAGTTAGGTGAAATTGCCAATCTTCTCCTAATGTTAGTAATTCAGCTTGACGTTTTTGATAGATTTGTTCTATACTAGAAACAGTTCCATCACTTTCTACTATTACGGTAGAGGCTGCTTGGCACTTACCCATCGCCGGCCTAGCTGCAACGATGATTAAATCCGATCGCTGAAAGCCTCCTGTCATAGCATCTAAGTCATAGAAACCGCAGGGAATGCCGGGAAGTGTCAGGCCTTCATTGCGATTTTCTAGGTCTTGAAATGTTTGGTTTAGTGTTTCGCCGATCGACACTAAATCCTGTTGCGGGCGTTCTTGAGTGATGCTGAAAATTTCTTGTTCGGCGCGGTCTAAGACAGTTTCTAGCGGTACTGCTGTCTCGTAACCTAATTGTACTATGTTGTTGCCAGCTTCGATTAATTTGCGGCGCTGATATTTGTCTTCAACTAAAACTGCATATTGGTCGATGTTGACTGCGGAAACTGTGCGATCGACTAATTGTGCTAATTTAGTTAGTCCTCCTACTTGCTCTAACTGGTTGCGGTCGGTTAGCGCAGTTGTTACCGTCATTAAATCGGTAGGTTGACCCTGTAAAAATAGCCCTAATGCCGATCGATAAATGACTTGATGAGCGGTGATGGCAAAAAACTCCGGTCGTAGCAGTTCGGCAATTCGGGAAATAGCTTCGGGGTCAATTAAAATTCCCCCCAAAATTGCTTCTTCTGCCTCTATATTTGTCGGCATCAAATCGCTCATTAGTCAATAGTCCTCAGTCAGTCGATTTTAGATTTTAGATTTTAGATTTTAGATTTTCTGTTTTAGGTTTTAGGTTTTAGATTTTCTGTTTTAGGTTTTAGGTTGTAGATTTTCGATTTTAGGTTTTAGGTTGTAGATTTTCGATTTTAGATTTTCGATTTTAGATTTACTCTACAGATGAATCTGGGAGCTTGAACAATATCCTAAAATTGTAGGTTCGACCATCAGGAGCGTCGGGGCTTGTGTCCGTTTTTCCGGCGGGGTCATTAGTTATTATCAGTGTAAGGTTTTGTAGGAGTGCGATCTGTCGCGAGCTCGCGTTTATACCAGACTCACGCTCTCTCGATCTCGCACTCCTGAAAAAATGCTTCTTACTCTCTGCAGAGATGCTCCGGTTCTCAATCTGCAAGTTAGCGTTACTGAGTCCTTACTTAGCAGTGCTTAGTTGTTAGCTAATGACTAATGACTAACAACTAATGACTGATAACTCTTAATTACATTGGAACCACTTGAATATCAACTTCGGCGGTAACTTCGGCGTGAAGTTTGATTTCAGCTTTGTATGTACCAGTTTGGCGAATTTCGGGTAGGGTGATGCCCCGCCGATCGACTTCTTGACTGGTAGAGTTGAAAATTAGTTCTGCTACTTCTTGGTTGGTAACAGTACCAAAAATCGCGTCAGCTTCGCCAACTTGCTTGGAAATGATGAAAGGCCCAGCCGATTCGAGGGCGGTTTTGCGGACTTCAGCTTGCTGCTTGAGCTCTAGCTGGCGCAGTCTTTCTTCTTCACGGCGGCGCTCTGCTTGCTTGAGAATGCCTGGAGTGGCTTTAAATCCCATGCCTTGGGGTACTAGGTAGTTGCGGGCGTAGCCTGGGGCTACTTCTACTACGTCGCCAGCTTTGCCGAGTTTGCTGACATCTTTATTTAAAACTAATTGAACGCGCTTGGCCATGATCGTGGGTTGTGGGGTTTTAACTGCAACTTTTTATAATAGCGAAGTTTTAGGGGCGATCGCAAGGGAGTTCGGCAACGGATTATGTAGCGGATGTAAGGGATTTAACGGATTTAATGGATGGATGTTGAGATTCGAGGTTCGAGATTCGACGTTCGAGGGAAGAAACAGGGATAATATTTTTAAGGGGCAAATTCAGTTTGAAATTACGCAAAACGCGGGTGCTGTAATGAGCTAAATCAACTACAGTGCCATGTCTTACCGATCGCTCAGGCTTTATTTTCAAGGCGCTCACGGGCGAGCGATCGCGCTACAGTAGCAACTAACTGGGTCGAATTGATCGGCTTGGCTAAGTGTTTGTCAAATCCGGCTTGCAAAATTTGGCGCTCGTTGGCTTCTCCAGCATAGGCCGTTAAGGCGATCGCCAACAACTGCCGATACTCAGGCGCAAGCTGAGTGCGGATGCGATGGATCAACATATATCCGTCCATCTGGGGCATTCCGATGTCGCTGACGAGCAAATCCGGTGCAGTTTGTTCGATCGACTCTAGCGCCTCAGCAGCAGATGACAGGGAAATCACCTCTGCACCCGCTTCCTCAAGCACGAAAGCCACAAAATCTCGCGAGTCGAGTTCATCATCTACCACCAAAATTCTCAATCCAGCTAGGGGCAAGGATGAGAGAGCGGGACAAGCAGACCAATTGAGGGCTTCATCCTCCTGCCTTCTAGAATCATCATTTAATAGCGGTAATCTCACCGTAAACGTCGCTCCTTGACCTTCTCCTGCGCTTTCTGCAAACACCGTTCCGCCGTGAAGTTCGATCAGTTGGCGAACGATCGCCAATCCCAGTCCCAAGCCTCCAAATTTGCGCGTTGTAGCGCCATCTTCTTGTCGGAAATGGTCAAAAACATAAGGCAAGAAATCGGGAACAATACCTTTACCTGTGTCCGTGACTTGAATTTGAGCTTGGTGTTCGATTTGCCCTAATCGAACTTCTACTCTACCGCCTTCGGGCGTGAATTTCACTGCATTTGATAACAAATTCCACACAATTTGTTGCAAGCGACTTGTATCGCCGAGAACTTGCCCGACATCGGGATTTAAGATTGTTTGGATTTGAATTTTTTTAGCTTCGGCGGCTAATTGCACGGTTTCCAAAGCAGACGGGATAATGGTTGCCAGATTCATCGGAGCCACATTCAATCTGAGTTTTCCTTGCAGAATCCGAGACACGTCAAGCAAGTCTTCGATTAATTGAGATTGCAGTCGGGCGTTGCGCTCGATCGTCTCAAAAGCTTTGGCACTTTGACTGGCGTTCAGCTTGCCGCCGACGAGCAGTTGCGACCAGCCTAAAATCGGATTCAGGGGCGATCGCAACTCGTGAGAAAGCACAGCCAGAAACTCATCTTTAATGCGGTTAGCTCGCTCGGCTTCCGTGCGGGCAGTTTGTTCTAATTGGAGAACTATATCACGGTCGGTTTCCACTTGTTTGCGTTCTGTAATGTCGATTACAGAGCCGATATAACCCTCAAATTGTCCGCTTTCGGAAAATCTGGGAGCCGCCGCATCGATCGCCCAAGAATATCCGCCATCCTTGCGCCCGACGCGATATTCAACGCTGTACCGTTCCTGGCGTTCCTTGGCGGTAAAAAATGCGTTCTTGACCTGTTCGCGGTCTTCTGGATGCAGCGCGTTTATCCAACCAAATCCTAAACCTGTTTCCTCAGTTTGACCTGTGAATTCATACCAGGTTTCGCTCAAGAAAGTGCAATAGCCTGTGGAGTCTGTTACCCATACCATAAAAGGAGCATTGTTAGCCATAGTGCGGAATCGTTCTTCGCTTTCTTGGAGCGCTGATAAAGCTTGTTTGCGTTCTGTGATATCCCGACAGACAATCACTCCGCCTTTGATTTCGTTGCTAATATCAACTACCGGATAACCGCTGATACTGATCCAGCGACCTTCGGTATCTTGGCGACGGACAAATACCTCTACATCATTGACATATTCACCTTTTATTGCTCTGGCTAGAGGTAGTTCAGCGGCGGGGAAAAGGGTTTTTTGGTCTGCCAAAAATAGTCCGTAAGTCCTCGACCATTCCTCACAAGATTTTTCATTCGATAGCTGACCGAATATTCCTACGGCGGCTCGGTTAAACAACACAAACTCGCCTTGTTGGTTGGCCAAAATCAAACCATCACCAATGCTGTCAATAATTACTTGCAGTAACTTAGTTTGTTCTTGCAGGGCGACTTCTGCTCGTTTGCGATTTGTGATGTCGCTGGAGATGCCAATCAGGCCGATGACTTCTCCCGCCTGATTGCGGTAGGGAGCTTTCATTACCAGAAATGTCCGAATGCCATCGTGAGATTCTTCGAGGACTTCTGTTTGTCCCGACTCCATAATCCGCCGATCGTTTTCCGTGACTGCGACTGCAAGTTCTGTTACTGGGTATAAATCGATATCGCGACCACCAATTACTTCAGAAGCAGATTTGCCCATTATTTCCAGCGTGGCTGGATTGGCATAAATAATCCGTCCTTCTCGATCTTTGACAAAAATGGGCGTGGGTGCTGACTCGTTAATTACGTTCAAAATCGCATTTTTTTGTCGCAGTTCTTCTTCCGTGCGTTTGCGATCGCTAATATCGCTCCAATAAGCCGTAAGTCCTGCGGCCGCAGGATAGGCGCTCACTTCTATATACATTTGGAGCGAGGGCGAGAACTCTTCAAACTTGACAGAAACTTGCTCGTTAACGACTCGATGAAATTCTTGATATGCCCTTGAATAGGATTCTTTTTCGGCGGGGAATACCTCCCAGATAGATCGACCTAGCAAGTCGTTTCTCGATCGAGAAAGCAGTTTTTCTGCTGTGGCATTAACGTAGGTAAAGCGCCATTGTGAATCGATCGCGATAAAGGCATCGGTAATACTTTCTATAATATTGCTGACTTGTTGGTTGGCCCCAGAGAGCGCGAGTTCAGCGTTTTTGCGTTCGGTGATGATTTCGCAAAAAATCATGATGCCGCCAATCTCATTAGTGTTGGTTCGCCAAGGGTGAATTTCCCAGCGCACCCAGTCGATCGAGCCATCAGGGCGGGGAAACTGCTCTTCAGGGCAGGTTTCGACTGCTCCCGCCAGACAGCGCTGGTGGATTTGTTTGAAATGATCGGGCAAATTGGGAAAGATGTCGTAGTGCGATCGGCCCACAATGTTTTGAGTGCCGAGCCCGTAACTTGCCAGCCAGCGGTCGCTCACCAGCATATACCGCATCTGGCAGTCAAACATCGCCACCCCCGCAGGCGAATGTTTGACGAACAGTCGCAGTTGCTCGGACTGTTGCTGCAGCAGATTCTCCGATTGTTTGCGATCGCTGATGTCTTTGAAAAGTATGGCAACTTTGCGGCTGTCCGGCTCAGGAGTGCGGAACGCCGAAACCTCAAACCAGCGGTTCATGGCTTCCGAGCCGTGTTCAAAGCGCAATGGTTCCCCCGTGAGCGCGACTTTGCCGTACATCTCAAACCAATAATTTTCGTGATTTGGAAGGAGCTGTCGCACCGTTTTACCTGTAGCTTGTTCGAGTCCGGTTTGTTTCACAAAAGCAGGATTGACTTCCAAAAAGCGGTAATCGATCGGCTTTTCGTTGGCGTCAAACAGCATTTCGATGACGCAAAAACCTTCGTCTAGGGACTCAAACAAAGTGCGATAGCGTTCCTCGGAACGACCCAAAGCAGCAAGAGCTTGTTTGCGATCGCTAATATCCATAAACGCCGCCACACAGCCGCGAACTGCGCCCTCTTCGTCAAATAACGGCACCGCATTCACCAACCAATCAAAGGCTACCCCGTCCTCGCGCACCATTTGAATTTCCACATCTCGCACTTGGACGCCGGAAGCCGCAGCTAGTTGCATTGGGAGTTGTTCTCCTGGAATTTCTTCTCCGTTGCGGAATCGTCTAAAGGGAAGGGTTGCGGCTTGCTCTCCGGTTCCAGAAACATTGGTATCCGGCGGCACTTTCAACATCGACTGGGCAAATCGGTTAGCGCGAATTACTTTACACTGTGGGTCGCGGGCGATCGTAATGCCAACGGGTACAGCATCAAGTATCGATTCCAGTTCATTGACTCGTCGCTCTAGTTCTTGGTTGAGCCGTTCAATTTCTTTTTTGGTAGCTTTGCGATCGGTAATTTCTAGCACCGTCACATTCACTCCCAGGACGCGATCGTCCTCGGCCCTGAGTGGATAGACACTCAACAGCCAATCGCGATCGACTCCCGGCTGTGCTGAGTTCGTCCTGCTAAGTTCGAGCTGTTGAAGTGGAACTTTAGTTTCAATAACTTGTCGGTAAAGTGGCTCTAAATCATCTGCCATTTCTGGCAAGATTTCGCGCAATGTTTTGCCGATGTGGGCGGCGGCTGGAACTCCGTTTATTTCTGCTAGCCGATCGTTGATGCGGACAAACCGCAACTCGGTATCGAGGAAGCAAAGTCCGATCGGCGCACTAGCATAAATCGCCTCGATTTCTGTTAGTTGTTGCTGCGAAGTTTGTGCTTGTTTAATTGAATCAGCCCGATCCGCTTTCTGCTCGGTGACATCTTGAAAATAAACGGCAAGTCCCGATGGGATGAGATAAGCTCGTACCGCATACCAAGCATTGAGTGGCGGATCAAAAAATTCAAAACTCACCGTAATTTGTTCCCGAACAGGCAAGATGCCTGTTCCACAAGAAGAAAATTCATCTTTTGTGAAACGGGCATCTTGCCCGTTCTTGAGAATGGTGCAAGATGCGATCTCAAACAAACTGCCCACTGATTCGGGAAACTCTTCCCAAATGCTGTTGCCAATCAAATCTTTCGAGGGTCGATTCAGCCACCGCGCCGCTTGCGAATTGAGGTAGGTAAATCGCCAGTCTCGATCCAAAGCAAAGAACCCGTCCGAAATACTTTCGAGGGTGTCTGACAGTTGGGCCGCGGGCGCGTTACAGACTGGTTCGGGTTGAGGCTGAGCGATAGGAGTGAAGGTTGTTACTACCGCATAGGGAGTCGATCGATCTCCCTGAAATAAAGGTTGAGAATTGAGCGTCAACCAAATCAATTCTCCCTGTGGCCGCTCAAAGCCCATGATGACATTTGAGGATGGTTGCCCGGTTTGCAGCGCCACCATCGCCGGATGCGTCTCGCCGGGAAAATCCGAGCCATCTTCACGCAGAGTCTGCCAGCGACTGTTGATTGAAGTGCATAAGAGCATCTGTTCTGCTGTCATCCCCAATAGCTCCTGGGCGTGAGAATTGCACCCCTGAATGCTACCATCTGCCAATTGCAGAACCATCCCTACATCAGTTGGCAAAGGCGGGGCTGGGTAAAACGCTTTGTTAGAATCCGTTGAAACAGAGGGGTCGATTTTTGCTTGGGGTTCAGTATTGCGTGGGTTTTGCATCGGTTTCTAACAACGATCATTTTACTTTTGGAAAAGCAAATCGCGCTCAATAATAGGGAAATAACCAGAGGAACTTTTGACTTGAGCAGGGTGACACTTCAAACCTAAGATGGATGTCGATCGTTCTGCGGTAATAATATCGATATCTAGACAATTTATTTTATCGTAGAGTCCCACGTCTGAACCATTTGCGGGATTCGGCAGAGGCGACGGGGAATTTTCTGGCTGTTTCAAATGCCAGGTTAGTCCGTCTCATCAGTTTTCCGTGTTGCTGCATATTACCCATTGCTGTTGCTGGTTTTCGCGCGAACAGATGGCACTTGCACACAGATAAATAAGTAGATTAAGCTGGAAAATAAATAAGCCCTCTCTTGCAGCGAGTGAAACGAAGCAATCGCTCTGGTTACGCCCGCGTTACCTTCTGTTACATTGTGGTAAACTTTATTTGCGCCTACCTACTTAAAAACCCGGTTTCTTTGCGTAAACCAGATGGTAAATTTAGGCAAGGTTCTGTTCGTCTCAACGGTAAACGGGCGATCGTATTTACCCAATACAGGGCAGCCTGCTTCCTCCCGTGCCGACGTTTGTGTCAAGTTTGACCGCGCGCCTTTTACCTTTGTTAATTTCACAAACTTAATCCTATGCACATATTCACCGCCGGCGATCGCAACTATATTCTGGGGTTGGCAGCACTTCTTAAGTCTATAGATTTGAATGTTAGTAAATCGGGACAGGAGCAGGTAAAAATTACCATTGTATCTACCGGCATAGCTCCACAGCAAAAGGAACAGTTACAGAATTGCTGCAAATACCAGATTGAATGGCAAGAATTGCAATCTAGTTACGACCAACTTCTTTCTCTGTCAGGTTCTAAACTTGCTTACGTTAAATTGCAGCCTGAAAAATATACCAAGGAAACAGAAAGGCTGATTTGGCTCGACAGCGACACGATCGTTCTGGGAAGTTTAGATCCACTGTGGAACCTCGATCTTCAAACAATGCCGATAGCAGCCGCACCCAATGTCTGGGGAAATACGAACAATTCTCAAGATCGAAACCCTTATTTCAATACGGGTGTTTTAGTTTACAACATGAAGCTTTGGGAGGAAGAGCAACTGTCCGAAAAGTTGATGGAAAACGCTCGATTAAACCTTTGGGGGGATCACGATCAGGGTGCATTAAATTCTGTTTTAGCGGGAAGGTGGAAGCAATTAGACCAAATCTGGAACAACCACAAGACTGATGATATGTCAAGTAAAGTGATGCACTTTATGTCAAGACCGAAACCGTGGGAAAGCTCAACCCCCAATCAATTATGGCTCGATATGTTGTCTCAGACACCGTTTAAGGACGAAGTGGAAAAAATTCCCAAGAATTTTAATTGGTTGTCGAGATTTAAGATAAAATACAGAGCATTTGGCCAGTGGTTGAGGGAACCGACAACCAAGTTTAAGAGTTACCTGAAGAAACAAAAACGTTAAGGTCAATCAATTTTAGATTTTAGATTTTAGATTTTAGAATTGAAGCATTGACTTGCGCGAGATGAATCACGTGGCGGGTATCCTGGATGCGAGGGGGTCAAAATTGGTCTTTCATGCCGCGCAATCGAGCGAAGGTTTGCACTGGATCGGAGGTGTTGGTGGCTGATTGGAGGTTGGGAAAATCCCAGCGCAAAAATGGGTTTGTGCTTTTTTCGATGCCGATCGATGATGGTATTGTAGGTTGCGATCGACTGCGCGCTTCCTTGACTTCGGCGAAGCGCTGCTGTAAATCGGGATTGTCGCCATCCACACTCAAGGCAAATTGCAGGTTGTTCAGCGTGTATTCGTGGGCGCACCAGACTCTCGTACTATCGGGCAGGTTTCGGAGTTGCCGCAGAGAGGCTAACATTTGGGCGGGAGTGCCTTCTTTGAGCCTGCCGCAGCCGCCGGCAAATAAGGTGTCGCCGCAAAACAATTCGCCGGTTTCGCTGGGGTTGCTGGGGGGGAAATAGTAGGCGATGTGAGCTTTTGTGTGGCCGGGTAGGAAGAAGACTTCGGCGGTTCTGTTGGCGAAAGAAACTCGATCGCCCGCTTGTAAAAACACTTGCTGTCCGGGTATTCTGCCTCTATCTTCTGCGCCACCATAAACTTTAATTTGGGGAAAGCGATCGATCAGTTCCTGATTGCCGCCTACGTGGTCGCTGTGGTGGTGGGTAATGAAAATTGCGGTTAATTCGGCTCCGAGCGATCGCAGTTGCTCTAATACTGGCTGCGATCGTGCTGGATCGACGACTGCTGCGGTGTGGCGATCGGGGTCGTGCAGTAAAAAAATGTAATTGTCGGACAGTACCGGAAGCCGATAAACCTGCATAGAAAAGTGCCTCTCTCGGAAAAATATTATATAATTAAGTTACTCTGAACGCTATCCGAAGGCTGATTGCAGATTTATTAAGTCCGCATATCTATCTTGGGATGTAAAACTTGGGATGTAAAACTTGGGATGTAAAACTCGGATACGTTATTTCTGCTGTGCCAGCAAATTGATTTGCGGTCGAGTACGCACCATTTTTGAGTCAATAACTACAATCGGCTTTAACTATTTTGGCATAAAAGCGATCGAATAAATGCGAACATCTCACAACAAATCAAACTTAACAATTTCTCAAAAAGTCGATCGGATTGTAGCGTCTGGTAAGATAACTCGCAGGGAACACTTAGTTTTGACTTCGGCTATCCTGTCAGATGATAAAATTTCAGAAGAGGATCGACATCAAATCAATCGGATATTTGATTATATCCAAATTGGTCGCCTCAAGTTTATCGATTGAAAACAAAGACTTGCACAGTCAGCATCTATCTGGAGTATAAAAAGCGTTTTTTAGGAGTGCGATCGTCCCGTCGGGCACAGCAAAGCCTATATATTTCGCTTGAATTCTCCGGCTCACGCGGAGTGTGAAGGCGTCAGTTGTGGCAGTCTCAAATTAACAAGGCTCTTAGCAATCCCAGCTACAAAAACAGGCAGAATAAAATGAGTGCAGACAAACCAACTATTTTGGTGACGGGCGGAGCTGGATATATTGGCTCTCACGCAGTATTAGCGCTGAAAAACGCCGGTTACGGTGTGGTGATTTTGGATAATTTAGTTTACGGTCACAGAGATTTAGTAGATCGGGCTTTGCAGGTGGAGTTGGTAGTTGGCGACACGAACGATCGCACTCTTCTCGATAACTTGTTTGCTACGCACAAGATTGATGCGGTAATGCACTTTTCGGCTTACGCTTACGTGGGCGAATCTGTTACCGACCCAGCTAAATATTATCGCAACAATGTCATCGGCACTATTACGCTTTTGGAAGCAATGATCGCTGCTGACGTGAAGAAATTTGTGTTTTCTTCTACTTGCGCGACTTACGGTGTACCGCAGAAAATCCCGCTCACAGAAGACCACCCGCAAAACCCGATCAATCCCTACGGTGCTACTAAGTTAATGGTAGAACGGATTTTGTCGGATTTTGACGCTGCGTATGATTTCAAGTCTGTTTGTTTCCGCTATTTTAACGCGGCTGGGGCTGACCCGAACGGGTTGTTAGGAGAGGATCACAATCCAGAAACTCACCTGATCCCGCTGGTGTTGTTCGCGGCTTTGGGTAAACGAGATTCGATCGCGATTTTTGGCACGGATTACGATACTCCTGACGGTACTTGCATTCGGGATTACATTCACGTTAACGATTTGGCATCTGCTCACATTTTGGGATTAGAATATTTGCTAAATGGTGGCAAATCAGATTTTTTTAATTTGGGCAATGGGGGCGGGTTTTCGGTGAAAGAGGTGATAGAAACGGCTCGCCAAGTGACTGGAAAAGAGATTAAGGCTGTTGAGTGCGATCGGCGTCCAGGAGACCCGCCTGCTTTAGTTGGCAGCAGCAAAAAGGCGATCGAAATCTTGGGTTGGTCTCCAGAATATCCCGACATTAAGGATATTATCTCCCATGCTTGGCAGTGGCATCAAAAGCGTCACACTTAGCATAAACTCAAATAAAAAAAGTGCAAAAATTGAGTCTAAAATAATGTTAAACAGTCACAAAGATTTTTGTTTTTGCACCTTAGCTTTTGGGAAAAAGTATTGCGAATTAGCCAAACAACTAGCAGCAGACTTAGAAACTCATTCTCTAGGGACGATGCTAGTTGTTTGTACTGACTACCCAAATGACTTTCAGAATTTGACGAATGTTTTTGCTTTTAAAAAAAGTCGCGAAGGTGTAGATTATTGTTATAATGATAAACGATTTGCACTAAAAAAAGCCTTAGAATTATTCCGAGTGGCAATCTTTGTGGATGCAGATACAAGAATCATAGGAAAAGTGCCGGAGAGAGAATGGATGTCAGGAATTACTTGTAAAGGGTTTATTCCCATTCTAGAACATCCACCTAATCAATCTTTGCCAGGTAGAAAAGAGGCAATTGATAAATTAGCAAAAAAGCTAGAAATACCATTGGAACCTGTAAGTTTTGTTCAAGAAAATTTGTTCGTAATTGCGAGAGACAATGGGAAAGAAATTCAGTTTATTCAAGAATGGGGAAAGATTGGAAGATTTTTTGAAGTGCAAAAAGTCAAAACAAAAGACGGTAATCCCATTGGGTTAGCAACTGCTAAAGTTGGGTGGAATATTCGTAATGACGGGTGGCAGGAACTCGCTCAAAGTATGGAGCATTCTTTTGCTCATTGGGACTGGCAAAAAAATCAAGTAAGAACCTTTTGGGATAAAGTTTGGGATAAATTGCAGTTTGAGCATTGGCAATATCTCTATAGGTTATTAAAAACACAGTTAATTGCCTTATTAAATTTCAATTTTTACTATCGCTAGAGAAAAGAGATGTATAGAGGATTTATCACCATTTTAATTGGATTGTACTCATTTCAAGACTGCATACATTTTCTAGCTTCAGTCAGGAAGTTTCACCGCGAACCAATTATTATTTTAATAGATAGAGTCCCTCTAATTTTATATCCTTTACTTCAGGTGTTTGGAAATGTCATATTGAAACCTGCACCGTCTCACGAAAATCCTGTTTTAGCGTCGCGGCTAGCTAAGCTGGCTTTGTATCAACAATCTCCTTTTGAGAAAACTATTTATCTGGACTGCGATATTTGTTTGCTATCGCCAATATATGAAGTTTTTGACTATCTTGATGAAGTAGATTTGCTGATAACAGAAGATGTGCAGCCTGCGATTGCTAAAGCTGCAAATTTATTAAGAGTCAAGCAGGATATTCTGTCAACTTTGCAGTCTGTCGGGTTGCCGCTAAATGAAAATAGCGTTCAATACAATGGCGGATTTATCGGTTTTACGAAAAGCAGTAAAACTCAGGAATTGTTTATAAACTTTAAGAAATATTTCGAGATGGTAGTGGCGCATCAAAATGTGCTACTGTTGAAAGACCAGGGAGCTTTTGCGGCGGCTGTTGAATCAGTGAAACCGAAAATGACAACTTTGTCCCCGGTTTACAACTACTTGGATAAGTGGAAAGATGTTTATACGATCGACAAACCGATTAAAGTAATGCACTGCACTTATCCTTACCGCCCTCAGTACGCGAAGAACGTGACGCGATCGCTCTTTACTAGAATAGTCGATCGCACGGCTAAAATATTTTTACCAAATCAACTTAACAATCCCTGGCGTTTAAAATAATTAAAGTTTGTTGGCAAACTGCATCAAAAGCAACAAAGTTTTGCCCAAACACAAAAAAATTAGCCTCAACATATCCGAAAATTTACCTAGAAGAATTATTGCTGGCTTGAATAACAGTCTTGGGTTCATTATTGTGTTTTTTTACCAAAAGACGCGTTGCTGCCCTTTCCCGTGGTTAAAAACCTGGTTGCTTTGGTCGGGAGTGCGTGAGTCCCCATCGCCTTGACAAAAGCTCGGTTAAGCAGGAAAATTAAACAAATGTTTTAAACAAAATACTCAGTGAAAGTTTCATTAGTAGTGAGCGATTTGTCAGGAGGAGGTGCAATTCGTGCTTTTTTATTAGCTCAAGTCTTGATAGAGCTTAAATGTGATGTAGAAGTTGTTGGATTTCAGTTTGGCAAGGAATTGTACGCTACTCCTCCCAGAGACATCCCGGTATGTGCGATACCGGGGAAAAATTATCCGGGGTTTTTAATGGATGCTCAAAAACTTTGGAAAAAAATAGATGGGGATATTATTTATGCAGTTAAACCTAAACCTACAAGCTTTGGATTATCACTGCTAAAAAAACTGGCGACTCGCCACTCTATAATTTTAGATATAGACGACTGGGAACTGAGCTGGTACGGGGGAGATGAATGGCAATACCGTCCCTCTTTCAAACAACTTTATCGAGATATTTTTAAACATAACGGTCAATTGAGAGAACCAGATCATCCCCTCTATCTCAAGTGGATGGAAGGTCTCATTCACCGTGCGGATGCAGTCACCGTTGATACTGAGTTTTTAAAACAGCGTTTTGGTGGTGTATATTTGCCTAATGGTAAGGATACTGCAATGTTCGACCCTGCTAAATACAATCCTGAATTGAGCAGACAGCGTTACGGCTTGTCCGGGTATAGAGTTCTGATGTTTCCGGGGGCACCGCGACCTCACAAAGGTGTTGAGGATGTTTTGATGGCCCTCGAACAGTTAAATGAGCCCGATTTAAAATTAGCGATCGTCGGTGGGAGTCCTTATGATGATTATGATGATAAACTTGTGAAACAATGGGGGCGTTGGATTATTAAACTGCCAAGGTTTCCGGTGGAGACAATGCCGTCGGTTGTAGCGGCGGCTCATGTTGTCGTTGTTCCTCAGCGAGAAACTCTCACAGCCGTGGCTCAGTTTCCGCTCAAGCTGACAGATGGTATGGCAATGGCTAAGCCTGTTTTATCTACGCGAGTGGGGGATATTCCAGCAATTTTAGGAGGAACGGGTTATTTAGTCGATCCGAGTTCTCCCGCTCAAATTTCACAAAAAATTCAATGGATATTTCAACATTTGACAGCGGCTAATTTACAAGGAATGAAAGCTCGGGAAAGATGTGTGAAAAAATATAGTATTCAAGCAATGAAACCGATACTTTCAGATATAATCGCAGGTATGTAAATGTTATTTTAAACCGACTCACGGGAGGAAGAAAAACTGGCTGTTATTAAAGAATATTTTGAGATGCCGTACTGTTTAGCTGGGAATGCTTCATGTCTGCCAATAAGCTACTCCTAAAATTTGCCAGACGATATCCCGGCAGGATTCTCTTAACTGTGATGCTGGGCTTTTCTGGCGCTTTATTCAACGGTATCAGCACTACTCTGATTGTACCAGTGCTTTTAAGTTTTTTAGATCACGCTATCGAGCTGCGCGGCGCTCCATCTCTAATTAAAACTTTGATGTATCCCTTTGAGGGAATGCCCGAAAATCAGCGTTTAATGTTGATGACCGGGGCGGTTGTGCTGGCAATTTTTTTTAAAAATGTTGCGAGTTATATCAATACTTTAGTAGCTACTTCTTTGACGCGATCTTTGACTTTTGATTTGCGAGAAGCAGGTTTGCGGTTGTTGTTAGAAGTAGATTTAGATTTTTACTCTAAAACTAAAGTCGGCGATTTAATTAATAGATTGGGCGGAGAGATTGGTCGGACTGCTAGTGCCGTTGGTACGGCCATCGGAATGTTTACTACCTCAATCACGGTTTTGGTTTTTGTGGGTCTGCTACTTTCGATCTCGTGGAAACTGACGGTGACAGCTACAGTTTTGCTGGCGTTAGTTGCTTGGGCAAATCAATATATTATTAACCGTTCCAAGCATTTTGGCCACCTGCTTTCTGAAATGTCGAAAGATTATTCGGTTAGGGTGCTGGAAACCATTACGGGGATTCGGCTGGTCAAGTCAACTGGGAACGAGGAAAGGGAGTATCAGCGGATCAAGTATTTAATTCAAAGGCGAGAACAAGCGGATTTTCAGGCTCAGGTAAATTATGCGGCGATCGCCCCAATTAACGAAGTTGTTAATTTGATAGTTATAATTTTGATTGTATTTATAGGTCGCACCATATTTGCGAATGAGATAGAGTCTATTGCTACAATTTTATTAACCTACTTATTGGTACTTTTTAGGTTAATTCCTTTAATTTCACAGTTGAATAGCGGGCGCAGTCAATTTGCTAATACGTCGGCTAGTGTAGAGGTGGTTAATGATTTTTTGAGCTGCGAGGACAAGCCATTTATGCTGAACGGTTCTGTGCCTTACACTCATTTGCGATCGGGAATTCATTTTAATAAAATATCTTTTAGTTATCCTAACCACAAAAATTTAGTTTTGCAAGGAATTGATTTATTTCTACCTCACGGCACTACTTTGGCTTTGGTAGGAACTTCGGGTTCTGGCAAGTCAACTTTGGCAGATTTACTGCCGAGATTTTACGATCCTACTGAAGGTCATATCTCGATCGATGGCAGGGATTTGCGCGAATTTGAGCTGAAAAGTCTCAGACAAGCGATGGGTATTGTTAGCCAAGATACGTTTTTGTTTAATGCTTCAGTGCGCGAAAATATTGCTTACGCTAGGCCTCAAGCGACTGAGGAAGAAATTGTGGAAGCAGCGAAGGGAGCGAATGCTTATGAGTTTATCCAACTGTTGCCGGAGGGGTTGGATACTCAAATTGGCGATCGGGGCGTGATTTTATCGGGAGGGCAGCGTCAGAGAATTTCAATTGCTAGAGCCCTGCTGCAAAACCCGGAAATCTTAATTTTAGATGAGGCAACGAGTTCGCTGGATACGGTTTCGGAAAGGTACGTGCAAGCGGCGATCGAGAAATTGAGTTGCGATCGCACCACCTTAGTCATCGCCCACCGCCTCTCCACAGTCCAAAAAGCCAACAAAATCGCCGTGATCGATCGCGGACAAGTAGTAGAAATGGGTTCCCACGAAGAATTGCTAGCAAAAGGAGGATACTACACTCGCTTGTATTCAGTGCAATTTGCCGAAGAAACCGCTCGCGATGAAGCTCTAATTAGAGGTTCTTACGAAATTCGCACTCGCCTGACTCCCATGATAGCTTACCTCAAAATGCTAGTAGATGAAATGGTAGACTCTCCCGAAGAAAGAGACGAGTTAATCAGAGAATCATTTCACTCTGCTGCTAATATTTTCACTACTTTAGAATTTATAGAAAATACTATTAAGCGTCAGGCTGTTAAAAAGTAGTCATTAGTCATTAGTCATTAGTCAACAGTCAACAATTACTAATTACCACTTACTAACTACCAATTACCATGTCCAAATATTATGTATTTTTTACCAGAAATACCTTGCCACAACCCAATGTAGCGAGCTTAGTTCAAGTTGCCCACTCTGCCAATGCCGCAGCAAACCTCGGTTATCCAGCAGTTTTGGTATACCTCCGCAAAGGCTGGAGTGCTTTGAATCCGGTTGATTTGCTTTTTCCTTTTCAACCCAGGAAACCAGATGACAAACTTGCCAATATTTACAATATTCAAGATAAATTAAAAGTAGCAGATTTACCGATGCCGTGGCCGATCGACCTTTGGGACAGCAAGTGGACGAGTTCCAGTACAATAGTATCAAAATACTACTTACCGATTCACCTGCTTAAATCCACTAAAATTGTCCACACCCGCGACTGGAACTTTGTCAAAGCAGCAATTAAAAACGGAATTCCCGCTATCTATGAACAGCATCACCATGAAAACAAGCAATTTGAATCAGAAATTGTCCGCAATCCTCTGTTTCAAATTTCCGTAACTGTTGCCCATACTGTCCGAGACAGCATGATTAAGAATGGAATGCCACCGGAAAAAGTAATTACGCTGCACAACGGTTTTAACCATCTTTTTCTCGCGAGACAAACAGAAGCTGCCCAGAATTGGCGACAGCAATTATTAGAAGATGACAGACAGCATTTAGCAGTTTATGCAGGGGGACTTTACCCGTTTAAAGGTGTTGATATGTTGGTGGATGTGGCTAAGGAATTGCCACTGGTTCAATTTGCGATCGCGGGCGGTGATTCATCCCAAGTAACAGCCTACCAGCAGTTAGCAAAAGACAAACAAGTTAACAACATTAAATTTCTCGGCTACCTCCCTCAAAATCAACTAGCTAGCTTGCTGCAAGCAGCCGATGTTTTGACTCACCCGCACTGTTTGACAGAAGCCGCGACATTCACATCTCCTTTAAAATTCTTTGATTACATGGCATCGGGAACCCCGATTGTAGCGACGGAGATTGCATCTTTAATGGAATTTAAATCGGGAAATATAGCAGCCACTTGGTGCGAACCGGATAACCCGCACCAGTTCGCGCAAAGCATTCGAGATAGTTTAACAAAATATCCCAGGAAAATCGAAGGTTATGCAGAAACAATGAATTTTGTCAAGCAATTTTCCTGGGAAAATAGGATACAGAAAATTATGGGCTATGTAGATGAGCAAGTGCGATATCCCATCATTCAAAATTCCGTAGGGGCGGGTTTTACCAACAATCATCGCCTAAAATAAACAATCTCATAAACCCGCCCTGCCCAACGCAAAAACCACATTTATTATCAGTAGAGGCGGGTTTTACCAACAATCATCGCCTAAAATTAATAATCTCATAAACCCGCCCCGCCCACACGCAAAAACCCGATTTATTATTAGATATGAACCAAAAAATCATCGGCACAATCACCACTTACCCAGGCATGAACTACAGCGACTGGCTGTGGCAACAAACCCCCCACAACTTCGGCAAATGGGGCAACATTCAAATGCTAGCGAATCACCCAGAACCCGATTTTTTACTCATGTATCAATTCGACTTTCCCAAACCGCCCAAAAAGCAATCGTGGGTCGATAAAATACGTCGCTACAGGCATCAAAACCAAGAAAACGACATTCGAGACAAATTGCGCGGTGTCCCCAAGGAACGCATAATTTACCTGATCCGGGAGCCACCCTTACCAGAAGTTATTGAGATTACCAAAGCCAACTACGAACAAGCCAAACTTTATTGCGGTTACGTTTCCGGCCCCGACGACTTCGCACCAAAACCCGATTATATGCCCGCGATTTGGTATCACTCTAACTCGTTTCGAGAACTAGATGAAATGCCTGCGCCGCCGAAAACTAAATCCTGTTCTTGGATTACTTCAGGTGTTAGCCGCAGCGCCAATCACCGCCAGAGATTAGACCTTATAAAATTGCTGCAAGAACAAGAATTGGATTTTGACCTTTACGGGCGAAACTTGCCAACTTGGGCGCGCGGGAACGGGACTGTGAACAATAAATGGCACGCCGTCGCACCATACTATTACAACTTAGCTATAGAAAATTATGCCGAAAACGATTGGTATGTCAGCGAGAAGCTTTGGGATGCTTTGTTAGCTTGGTGTTTGCCAATTTATTACGGCGGTTCGGCGGCGGATAAGTTGTTGCCGACGGGGAGTTTTCTGCGGCTGCCGAGTCTGGATGAGAAAGGAGTAGAATTTATTAAAGAGGTTGTGGCTAATGCGGATTATTGGCATGAAGCGAGGGATAAAATTGCCGAAGCTAGACAAATCATTCTCCATGAATTAAACTTGCTCAATTGGCTGTCTAAGTTTGTATCTTAGGAAATAGCGCAATGACAGAAAATCAAAGTCAACCCAGAGAATATGATGCCGTCAAGGGCGGTGAATCTCAAGTGCCAATAGCGGCGGCTGTTTTAGGGGGGATTCCCGGCGTTAAGAGCCGTTTGGCTTCACCGATTCTTGAGGTAAAAATTGCTGCACTATCTGAAGCGATCAAATATGGAGAAGCTGGCTTAGATTTAATAATTGCGGCACTGCAAGATGAATCGATGCCGATGAAGTTTGCAGCCTATTCGCTGCTGAGGAATAGAGATGAATTAAATATAAAACAGCAGTTACCAAAATATTTTCCTACTTTTGACTTTGATGTGATTGCAGTTGATGCTAAAGGAAGAGAAAACAGTCGCCATCAGTCCTTTGCTGGCTTCTTCTCCGAAGACTTAGGGAATGGAGTTTGGCTGGAAATGGTTTATATTCCCGGCGGCACATTTATGATGGGTTCCCCGGCAATAGAGAAAGATCGAGATCAGAGCGAAAGTCCGCAGCATCGAGTAACAGTACCTTTTTTTTATGCAGGCAAATACCCCATCACTCAGGAGGTATGGGAAGCAGTGATGGGAAATAATCCATCGTGGTTTCAATGTGAAAAACGTCCTGTAGAAAATGTATCGTGGCAAAATGCAGTCGAGTTCTGTACTCAACTCTCGCAGAAAACCGGGAAAAAATATCGCCTCCTGAGCGAGGCAGAATGGGAATATGCTTGTCGTGCGGGTACGACAGGGCCATTTCATTTTGGGGAAACCATTACCCCGGATTTAGTCAACTATAACGGAAACTACCCCTACGCTTCGGTATCCAAAGGACTTTACCGTGAAGAAACAACGACTATGGGGATTTTTCCTGCCAATGCCTTTGGACTGTACGATATGCACGGTCAGGTTTGGGAATGGTGCAGCGATCGCTGGCACTATAACTATAGCGGCGCACCTAATGACGGAAGTTCTTGGGAAACTGGCTCACATGATTACCGAGTGCGACGTGGAGGTTCGTGGAACAGCAATGCGGCCAATTGCCGCAGTGCCAACCGCAACAGGAACTTGCTGAGCAACAGATACTGGGGCATAGGTTTTCGCGTAGCGGTAGCGTCGGTATAGCCTTTATCCTAGTTTTCCCCCGATCGCCCTCCTCTATTATTTTACTAAATGATTCGGCGGTTGAAACCGCAACTATATAAACAAATTCCGCCTTCGCGAGACTATAGATATGAATGGAATTTGCACGCTAGCCAACGATACAGTTTACGACCAACTAATTGCCTTGCTCAACAGTATTGAAATTATCTTAGGCTCAAATACTCCTGTCTGTATTTATCCTTTCGACGACCAAATAGAGCAAATCCAAGCAGAAATTATTAACCGTCCCAACGTCTTTATTTATGAAAATAGCGCATCAATCCAGCGATGGGATAAATTCATGGAAGCAGCCGCACCAGAGCGTTTGAATCGCCAAAAATTCCGGCTTTACGGCGCACACCGGCGCTTTTGCGCTTTCGACGGCCCGTTTGAAAAGTTTATCTATATGGATGCGGATACTTTGGTGATGAATTCCCTTGATGCCGTGTTTCAGAAATTAGAGGGATCGGATTTTGTGGTTTATGATTTTCAATTTCGCGACGCAACTAAAGTATACAATATTCAGTCACCAAAACTGCTCGAAGTTTTTGAGCAAAATCGGATCGACTCGGAAATATTTTGTTCGGGATTTTACGCCAGCAAGCAAGGATTGTTTGAGCAAAATACTAGGGAATGGCTGTTAGCTCAACTGCAATCGGGCGACGCGGAAATTCTCTATGAAGGTGCGGGAGAACAGCCGCTGCTCAATTATATGGTGATGAAAACGGGGATGAATAGCTATAATTTTGCTTATAGCCTCCCGGATGGCGAAAAAACTGGGTGTAGCGTCACTTCTAAACATTTTGAAGAGCAAGATCGGATTTTGTACGACAAGGGAAACCGACTTACTTACATTCATTATATTGGTGTGCCGCCGGATTTAATTCGGAGAGTTTGTGCGGGCGAAAATATTGAGTTTCCCTATCGCGATTTGTTCCTGCATTACCGCTATCTCCGGGAACCCTCCAAGCGTCCGATTTTTGCCCAAGCGCCAAAGTCTTATACTGAGGTTTCTGCGCCGAATTTGTTAAAAAGGCTATTGAGAAGGTTGAGGATAAATGTATGAGTAGCGGTATTTATATTGTTGCGAATGATAAAGTGATCGAAAGTGCGATCGCCCTTCTAAACAGCATACGTCTGTACAATTGTCAAGTACCTGTTTTTCTGATTCCCTTCGACGACAATTATCAGCAAGTCGCAGCCGCACTCAGCAGTCTCCACGGGGTACAATTGTTCCCAAATCTGGAGTTTGTCGAACAGTTTACCAGAGAAATTGGCCAAATGTTCGATCGCAACTTTTTAGCCCTCCCTAACAAAATGCGAAAACTCGCCGTTTGGTTTGGCCCCCTTGACGAATTTCTGTACATCGATACCGATATCATCGTCTTTGAAGACATCGCAGCCAACCTTAACAAACTATCAGAAGTAGACTTTTTTTGCTGCGACTATCACCACCTCAGCGAAAAACTGCGAAATGTATTTTCACCACTTGTAAAAGAACAGAATATCTTTACAGACTCACAGCTTCAAGATGTATTCAACAGCGGTTTTTGGGCTTCCCGAAAAGGAACGATTACAGAATCGCAAATGTATGAAATTTTGCAAGAATGTTCGCAGCATCGAGAATATTTTGACTTTACTCAAAATGTCACAGACCAACCTATACTAAATTATATCATTCTTAAACTGATTCCCAAACGCTGCAATCTTGTTAAAGATTCACCAAGCGAACCGGGAAGCTGGGCGGGTTCTAAACATTTTCAAGAAATAGATTATGTTCTTTATGACAAAGGCAAAAGGTTAAAATATCTTCACTGGGCTGGGATACCAATTAAATCGGGTAGTCCTTATTGGAAAGTTTGGAAACATTATCGTTATCTCAATGAGGAAAAACCAAACTTAGTGCAAAAAATATTTCTTGCTTTGAGTAGGTGAGGATAAACTCATATGTTGTATCATTATCAACAAGCTTGGAAGAACAGGCAAGATGCCTGTTCCACAATTCATAAATTTTGTTGTGTTTTTGAGACCAAACAAGCTTGGAAGAACAGGCAAGATGCCTGTTCCACAATTCATAAATTTTGTTGTATTTTTGAGACCAAACAAGCTTGGAAGAACAGGCAAGATGCCTGTTCCACAATTCATAAATTTTGTTGTGTTTTTGACACCAAACAAGTTTTGAATGAGTATAATTATTCAATCTAAAATCTAAAATCTAAAATCTAAAATCCGATGACTGATGGCATTTATATTCTAGCAAACGATGTTGTTTTTGACCACTTAGTCGCTTTATTGAACAGTCTCGAAGTCAATGGGGCAAAAAATATTCCTGTTTGCATCATTCCCTATGATGACAGAATGAAAAAAGTGCGAGTAGAAATTGCAACTCGTCCTCATGTCACCCTGTTTGAAAATACCGATTCCATCATTTTATGGGAAGACTTTGCGACTCAAGTTTGGAAAACTCATGCAAAAGCTCAAAAAGTATGGAAATCTCAAGGTTGGAAACCAGTTCAATGTTTGGAAATGCACCGAAAATTATGTTGTTTCGACGGCCCTTTTGATAAATTTATCTATTTTGATGCAGACACTCTGTTAATGAGTTCTCTAGATTATATTTATCAAAAACTTGATGATTTTGATTGGGTAGCAAACGATTTTCAATACAAATCCGACCTCAATTATATATTTGATTTGTCCTCCCCCAAATTACCTCAAATTTTAAATATTGACGAACTGCAATCTCATACTTTTTGTGCGGGTTGGTTTGCGTCAAAAGCGGGGGTTTTAAATCGAAATAATTGCTCTCAATTTTTAGAAAAATTAACATCAGGAGAAGCGGAAATTATGTCTTTGCGGGGGGCTGACCAATCTTTACTTAACTATTTAGTCGCCCGCAGCAAAATATCTTTTTACAACTTTGCATATGCTGAACCCGAACAGGTAACGGGAAATCATTGGTCTTCTCAATTTGATGTGATAGATGATGTTTTATATGATAAAGGACGGCGGCTTACTTATTTGCATTACATGAGTATTTCGGCTGCAAAGTTTACTCGCTTGTGTGCTGGTGAAGATGTTGAAATTCCCTACCGAGAGGTATTTCTGCATTACCGTTATTTGAATTCGCCGGAAACACAGCCAAAACTCACGCCTCCAAATGTGTTGGTTCGCTTGGGGAGAAATCTCAAAAGTTGGGGAATGAGAAAACTTAATAATGTTCAATTTAAGTTGCGGAATTTTGGGGATAAATAGTATCTAACTGTACAAAGACTGAATCCACTCCCATTCGCGCCTCAATCCTTCTTCTAGAGAAACCTGCGGCTGATAACCTAAGATTTTCTTGGCTTTAGACACATCTGCGCTAGTGTGCCGCGCGTCTCCCCTCGCAGCTTCGGTAAAATCTATGCGAATAGGTCGATCGACAATTCTCTCTATTGTATCAATAACTTCCTTCAAAACTACCCGACTTCCTCCACCAATATTAAAAACTTCCCCCGCAGCTTCTGGAACCTCAGCCGCCGCTAAATTCGCAGCAACGCAATCGCTGATAAACGTAAAATCCCGCGTTTGCAATCCGTCGCCGAAAATAGAAATCGCCTCATCAAACAAAATCGACTTAAAAAACTTGTGAAAAGCCATATCGGGGCGCTGTCTCGGCCCGTAAACAGTAAAATAGCGCAGGGAAGTAGTCGGAACGCCAAAATTTTTGTAATAAAGTCCGCACAAACGTTCACCGGCTAACTTCGTAATTCCGTAGGGAGAAACCGGCTGCGGACAAGCGTTTTCATTCGTGGGAAAAGATTCAGCATTGCCGTAAATTGAAGAAGAAGAAGCATAGACAAACTTTTGCAATCTTGGCGCATCTTTAGCCGCTTCTAACAATACTTGAGTGCTGTTAATATTGCGTTCCGTATAGCTGCGAAAACCGTCGCCCCAGCTAGCACGAACTCCTGCTTGCGCCGCCTGATGAAATATCACCTTAGCATCAGATAAAAGACCACGCCAATTTAGAGACAAAATATCGCCTTCCACCAATTCAAAACCCGGATACTTTTCAAATCGTGCAATATTCTTGCGCTTGAGAGCCGGATCGTAATAATCGTTGAACTCATCAACACCAATTACCGTCTCCCCTCGATTTAAAAGAGTTTCTACTAAGTTAGAGCCAATAAATCCCGCCGCACCTGTAACAATTAAAATACTCATTCGATTTTAGATTTTAGATTTTAGATTTTAGATTTTAGATTTTAAAAATTTTACACAAATTATTGCCTAAGTTGTCATCTTCTTCTTTGTCTTCCTCTGCGTTCTCTGCGTTCTCTGCGGTTCAAAAAGCATCAAATAGGATAATCCTAGATAACTATCAACCCCCTTCCTTCTGATTAAAAGAGGTTGATAGTTAACTTTCATTGTTCAAAAGAATCTAAATCCAGCGCTTGGGAACCTCCACGTTCTAACTCGATCAAAAGCTTACCTAGCTGAGTCCAAACTAGCCAGCCTGTGAGTAGCGTCAGTGGCAAAGCTAGGGCATAACAAAGTAGTTTTGGGAAGCCAAAAATCTCCATCCCAGAAGCTAAAAATACGCAAATACCGCCCGCCATTCCCAGAAAAGGTATGACCAATTGCAGCCTTGGCAGGTTAGCCAAGGTGCGAGTAGAACGATTTTTAGACCACTGTTGTACGGATTGTTTGAGAGTTGCTTCAAATGCTACGCCGGAAGCCATACCTGCTAGTAATCCAGCCGACATTAAAAAATAGGGAGGTTCTGGAAAATAATACACGAATAATTCCTTAATTTGGGTAATAGGAAATGGGGAATTGGGCATGGGGCATTGGGCATTGGGCATTGGGCATTGGGTATTGGTTGTTAGTTATTAGAACCAACAACTAACAACCAATAAATAACCAATGACTAATGACTAATGACCAATGACTAATGACTAAAATCGAGTTAGCGCGGCTGCTCCTGCTGTGGAAAACTCCGTCAAAGCGCCTAGAGCAACGTTGAACAGGCGACTGGGCTGCAAATCTTCCTTGACTAAGTTCCACAGGCTGCGAACTTCTTCGGTGTGGATTCGATCGTCCTCAATCAAAGCTAACATTAGCTGGCGTCTCAAAAACGAGCCTTCCTCGGACAGCAAAAATTGCAAGCCTAGTTGGGCGGTGGGGAGCAAGTCGAAACTGCGATCCGATCGGGCGATCGCGATCATGTCCTCTAACCTGTTCCACTGGAATTTGCCATCTTTGAATAATACCTCAATCAGACGCCGCCGCAGAGCCGGAGATTCTCCGTTCAACAAACGTCGCGCTACATAAGGATACGCCACCTCGACTATCTTGAAATTCGGATTCAGCGTCAGGGCCAAACCTTCTTCTGTCACCAGAGAGCGAATAATTAAGGCAAATTTCGCCGGCACCCGGAAAGGATAATCGTACATCAACTCCGAAAACTGGTCTGTAATCGTCTTGAAGTTAAAATCTGACACCTTTTCGCCGACGATATCACCCAGTACAGATTCCAACGCCGGGACGATCGGCATAATATCTGTATCTGGAGTCAAAAAGCCAAGTTTGACAAAATCCTTCGCTAATTGTAAGTAATCTTTGTTGATCAAATGAACGACAGAATCAACCAAAGTTTCTTTAGTTGTTTCTTCCATCTGATCCATCATCCCAAAATCAATGTAAGCCATGCGGCCGTCCGCTAAGGCAAACAGATTTCCCGGATGGGGGTCAGCGTGAAAAAATCCGTGTTCCAGCAACTGCCGCAAACCGCTGCGGACTCCGACTTCAATTAAACTATCGGTATCCAAACCTGCGGCTTTAACACTTTCCATATCT
Organism: Microcoleus sp. B4-C2; assembly: GCF_036705265.1. Lineage (NCBI taxonomy): Bacteria > Bacillati > Cyanobacteriota > Cyanophyceae > Oscillatoriales > Microcoleaceae > Microcoleus > Microcoleus sp. B4-C2. The sequence continues at coordinate 23,673 of NZ_JAUBUB010000011.1, read as the reverse complement.
GTCAGCTTGATGCCGTCAATCCATTCAAGAGTCAGAACGCAATTTGAAGTATAGCGCCAGTAAATGCTCGGAACTTTTACTGTCGGGTCGTCGGCAAAATTTGTCGCAAATTTCTCGGCGTTGCGGCCTTCATTGATATAATCAATTTCCTCGAACAATTTGATACCGAATTCATCGACGATCAAACAAAGGTCGTGACCGAGATTCAGCGGCAGCAACGGGCCCAACCATCCAGCGGCCCAGCGCATTAAGTAAAGGTCAAGGCTCAATACGGGCAGCAAATTCGGTCGCTGAACCTTGACTGCTACTGCTTCCCCGGTGAGGAGGCGAGCTCGGTAGACTTGACCGAGACTTGCCGCGGCGACAGGTTCGGGGGAGATTTCGCTGTAGGTTTCGCTAATTTTGCGATCGAGTTCCGCTTCAATAATCTCGAAAGCGCGCACCGAGTCAAACGGCGGCAATTGATCCTGAAGTTTGATCAATTCTTCGAGAAAGTCTTTGCGGATCAAATCCGGTCTGGTAGAAAGTGCTTGGCCGACTTTAATGAAAGTGGGGCCCAAGCGAGTGAGTATTTGTCGTAGGTGGGTGGCCCGTTCCGGCTGGTGTGCTGCGACTTCATGCTGCCAACTGTCCCACAGCATCCCCAGAACGAAGCCTGCAAAAGACCAAATAACGGTAATTGCGCGCCAAATTGCTTTCCAAGGACGTTTGCGGTAATACTGAGCGATCGCTTGTGGATCGTAGCGTCTAGCCTGAGTGAATTGATACTGAGGCACTCGTTTATTTTCCTCTTATCTTCTGAAAATTACAGGTTAAATTGAGAATTGGGCATCGGCCATCGGGCATCGGGCATTAGGCATCAGGCATTGGGCATCGGGGATTGGAAGTCGAAAGTTCAAATATTATTTATTCTTCGTTCTTCGTTCTTCCTTCTTCGTTCTTCCCTTTTTCCTCTTCCTTCTTCCTTCTTCATCATTGACCGATCGCACTGCAAGTTTTAGGCGAGCGGAAAATGCACCCGTTCGAGGCGGATTGCTAGCCTAAATTTGTTTCTTTTCATTAAATATAGTACATAAAAGTACAAGTGATCGGTCAAAATACTTAACCGTTCTCCCTGAACGCTGCACATTCTCACACCACTGCAACCCTGCAATTCTTTTCTCCTCCTGCATTTCCCTCGCTGATGCCATCGCGCCAAAGCTACCGGATGCGATCGGCCTTTGCCAAGCAATCTTTCAGCCCATAAATCGTCCGCTCTTGTTGATCCCTCGACAGTTCCGGGAACATCGGCAAAGACAAGACTTCGCGACAAACTTGCTCAGCCTTTGACAACTGACCTGCTTGATAACCCAAAGATTTGTAAACAGGTTGCAGGTGCAAAGGTAACGGATAGTAAACCATCGAACCGATGCCAGCTTCCTGCAACTGAGCCCGCATCCAATCTCGAAAATTGCCAGAGGGATTTTGGGCGTCTTCTGGACTTGTCAGCCGGATCGTGTATTGATTCCAAACTCCTTTTGCTTCGGGCAATTCTTTGGGGATGGCAACTCCGGGCACGCGGGAGAGAAATTCGCTGTAAAGTGCCGCTTTCTCCTGTCGCTGAGTGTTCCAACTGTCGAGATATCGCAATTTAATGCTGAGAATCACCGCTTGCAGGGCATCTAAACGGCTGTTGTAGCCGATTTCTTCGTAGAAATACCTAGAAGACTGTCCGTGTTCTTTGAGCACTCGCATCGAAGCTGCGAGGGCTGGATCGTTTGTCGTCACCGCGCCACCATCACCGCAAGCGCCTAAGTTTTTGGTCGGATAAAAACTGAAGCAGCCGACATGACCGATGCTGCCGACTTTTCGAGATTGCCACTCGGCCCCGACAGATTGGGCGCAATCTTCAATTACGGCTAAATTGTGCCGAGTCGCAATTTCCATCAGCCGAGTCATGTCTACCGGTTGGCCGAAGATGTGCACTGGCATAATTGCCTTGGTTTTGTCGGTAATTGCCGCTTCGAGGAGCTCGACATCCAGATTAAAAGTATCGCTGTCAATATCGACAAATACTGGAGTCGCACCGACGGCGCTAATTGTCTCAGCCGAAGCAAAAAAGGTAAAAGGAGTGGTAATCACTTCATCGCCGGGGCCAATTTTGAGAGCTCGCAAAGCCAAAATCAGGGCATCGGTGCCGGAGTTGCAGCCAACGCACTCGGAAACGCCGATGTAGTCGGCGAACTCTCGTTCAAAACTCTTGACGGCCGGGCCGCCTACGTAGCCGCCAGAGGCAAGCACTTTTTGCACCGCAGCGGTTATTTCGTCGCCAAGGAGCGCGTATTGGCGGGTTAAGTCGAGGGGGGGAACATTATTCACTTTTGACACCACAAATTTCAAGCATTATCAAAGCAAATTCTTGCAGCAAAACTGTTTCTCAGAAACCTTTATTCAAATATCTTATATTTGGACAGGCAAACAATCACATTATCGAAAGGGTGGGCCGGTGTTAATTCTGCTAGATTTTACTGATTTGGGTTGGGCTTTGGGGATGGTGGCGATCGCGATCGGGCTTTCGGCGTGGCAGCAATTGGGATTGGAGGGGGCGATCGCGATCGCAGCAGGGCGCACCCTGATCCAGCTAATCTTAGTCGGGTACGTGCTCGAAGTTATATTTGACCCGGAGGGGAAAAATCCTTGGCTGGTTTTAGCAGTTTTAGCAATCATGCTGACAACAGCTAGCATGGTTGCCAGCAACCGCATCAGCAAAAAAATCAAGAACTTACTGCCTTTAGTTTGGGGTTCAATTTTGATAAGTACGGCCTTGACTCTCGCCTATACAAACTTGCTAATTTTGCAACCTGACCCTTGGTACGAACCGCAATACCTGATTCCCTTAGCGGGTATGATTTTGGGCAATGCCATGAACTCCGGGGCGATCGCGGGCGAAAGACTTGTCAGTACAGTTAATAGCAGCCAGTTAGAAATAGAAACCCATTTAAGTTTAGGTTCTACGCCGCAGCAAGCAGTAAAACAGTACCGCAAAGATGCGATCAAAGCTGGATTAATCCCGCTCTTAAATACAATGACGGTGGTAGGAATCGTAACTTTACCCGGAATGATGACAGGTCAAATGCTGAGCGGTGTCAGTCCTCTCGATGCAGCATCTTACCAGATTTTGATTATGTTTGTGTTAGCGCTGGCAACTGTAATCGCCACTCTGCTGTTGACTGAGGGATTGTCTCGGAAGTTTTTTAATCAAGATGCACAATTGATCAAATGGTAATTGGGAATTGGTGATTGGGCATTGGGCATTGGGCCTTTGGCATTGGGCATTGATAATTGATAAGTGGTAAGATAATGTAGGTAGAAACTTGCATTTGGCACTATTTTTAAGAACAGGCAAGATGCCTGTTCCACAAGACTTAAATTTTATTGTGAGGTGGGGGGAACAGGCAAGATGCCTGTTCCACAAAGAGTGAGTTATCTTGTGGGGTGGGCTTCTAGCCCGCCCCAGTCATCACTAAGGAGAATTAGCCATGATTCAAATAGCAACTAAAACGCTAACTTTTGAAGAATTTGCGGAATGGAAGCCCGAAAATGCACGTTATGAACTGCACAATGGAGAGATTGTTGAAATGTCACAGCCATTAGGAGACCATGAAGAAGTTATCGGTTTTTTAGCCTCAGAGTTAACTGCTGAGTTTAGAAAGGTAAAACTTCCGTACTTCATCCCCAAACAAGCATTAGTTAAGCCACTGGAAAACGAATCAGCTTATTCGCCCGATATTCCGATATTAAATCGCCCCAACTTAGCGTCAGAACCTATGTGGAAAAAATTCTCAACCGTGACTCAAGGCGCATCAATTCCGCTGGTTATTGAAGTAGTTAGCACGAATTGGCAAGATGACTACATCAAAAAAGTAGGCGAATACGAACTAATCGGGATTCCTGAATACTGGATTGTGGATTATCTCGGTTTGGGCGGCCGTAGGTTTATCGGGAATCCCAAGCAACCGACTATTTCGGTTTATCAGTTGGTTGATGGCGAGTATGAGGTGAGTTTGTTTCGGGGAAATGATAGGATTGAGTCGCCAACTTTTCCAGAGTTGAATTTGACGGCTAAACAAGTTTTTCAAGCTGGATTGACTGCGGATGAAATTGCTGGGGATACCGATTAGTTTTGAATGAACAGGACTTATGCAATAAGTGATTTTACTCGCTACTGATAGCGGTAAGGCGCGCAGTGCAAACCGGCAATATAGAGGTGATGCGTAAATCGTGAATTACTTTTTTAGTCAGATAAAATGATGGGAATTAATCGTTCCTCGATTTCATCAATATAGGCTGTTAAGCCTGTATGAACACCTTTTTTTCGTAGAAATTCCAGAGGCGTGTCTTCCCAGCACTGTTGTTCGCGCTCCATTCTGCCACCTGTTAGCTTTTCGACAACAACTTTAGGATTTCTAATGCGATCGGGTTCTGTCAATGAGTTAGAGCGTAGTCTGTGTGACTCCTCGCAAGGATTAAACGTCAATTCGGTCGTTATCTCTTGAAGAATTTGTTTTTCCTCTTGATTAGATGGAATAAACCCATTTAAGACCCAGGCTTCCCGCATTCTGTCGGCTGTACCAATAATAATTTCTAATTTAGGTTGTCGATTGATGTGTTCAGAACGTGCTTGCTCAATTCCTTGTCTTCGTTCAGGTTGATTATCTAAATCTCGAATCAAGAGAAGTGCTTTAATGTTTCGTGTTTTTTGAAGATAACTGACTAAATTAATAATTTTGATAGTATTTGCTCCATCAGGTTGTAATGTTTTCTGGCGAGGCTTATCACGACGTAAAAATCTGGGTGGCTGAAATCCTGATTCTTTTTCACGCTCAATGATATGATTAATATTTTTCCAGCAAGAATGCTCTGTATTTTCTTCTAAACCACTCCAGTGAAATAGATGTTGCAGCATCTCAGGTTCTAACCAATCAATGTTTTCTACTAAAACGCGATCGGCTAATTTAGTAGCGGTTCGTGCATCTGCGCTACTTTCTACAATCACGACAAACTCAATCATTTCTTTCTCCTGCAACCACCCAATCTTCCCCCACCGAATCCCAAAATTCGCCAGTGGTTAAAGTTTGTTTTGCCCATTCTACATCAGGATGTTCATCCAATCGTTTGCAACGAGTCACACCTGAATTGTTGTTACTTAATACGTGGACTTGAGAAGGAATAAGTTCATCGACAATGTAAGGAGAATGGGTCGAAAAAATAATTTGCAGGTTGCTGTTTTCTTGAATAATTTCCTTGAAAACAGCGATTAATTCTCGTTGAGCTGTTGAATGGAGTCCCTGTTCAACATCATCTAGTAATACTAAATTAGGTTGATTAGTATTCATCAAAACAGTCAATAATCCTAGAGTGAGCATTGTTCCTTCGCTAATGGCATGGGCTGGAATACGCTTACCAGTATTCATGTCTAGGACAACTTCTTGCCCTGCAATTTCCTGACTTTCTTCGTAGGAGATAGACTTTCCACCGACTTCGATTAAGCGTTGACGATTGACCATAACTTTAGCTCGCCTTACCCCTACCTCGCGTACACCTGGTACAATCCGTTTCAACATTTCCTGTAAAGATTGAAATTTATCTGGAGCTTCGTCACGAAGATAGTCTAAGGTAGGTGCTAACCCGGAACCATCGAACTCAACTCGCGGTGTAATTGCATCACTGTAAGCTGCTTTAGCAAGATTACTGGCTACGAGTTTCAGGTGAACTGCGTTTCTCAAAGATTGCTGAATTGGCTCTTCCGTAGTCATTAAGGAAGTTTCAGAGATTACTTTCCTATATTCTGGGTTTTTATCGGCCTTCCATAATGCTCTAAAAACCCACTTCTGAGTAACGGTTTGTCTCCATTCATAGGAAGCTTCCCAATCATTTCGCTCTGGGTCTTTCCAAAAACCACTTGCAGTAACAGACATATTATTTTGCCCCATTGTTGTAATAAATTGAGGCGCTATTTCATGCTTAAAAATATTGTCAAATGATGAATTAGCAAGCCGACTGAGATAATGCAATGCTTGCAACACTGATGTTTTACCCGAACTGTTTTGTCCTACCAGTGCGTGTAGGCCTGAACTATCTAAACTAAGTTCTGTATCTTTATGACTTTTGAAGTTATGAAGTTTGACCTTTTCTAGCATTTGATTGCTAACATCCTTTTATACTTTTTGATTGCCGAAATTGTAGCGTGTGTTCGGATGTTCTAAGTTGTTAGCGCGCATTTAATTGTAACAATCATGTTTCTTGAAACAATCAGTGGGGCGTTGCTTCTAGCCCGCCCCAAAAACTAAAATTAAATGCCGTAACAACTACTTCGGTTCGTGACTCCCAATCCGCTTGCCTTCGCCATCGTACACCTGCATAGGGATTTTGGCGTTTTCGGCGATCGCCTCCAAAGCTTTTTGCAACGTTTGAACGTGGTTTTCTACAGCTTGGCGAGACTTCACAGCATTGTTGTTGTTTGCTTGAATGAAAGTTTGTTGCAGTTTCTGCACGTAACCTGGAGTCATCTGCACCGCAATCAAATCTTTGCTAACAGTATAGTCGCAAATCTTGGGGTTGCCTTTGCAAGTTCTATCTAAATCCGTGCGGGCTTTTTGCAGGTTCCTTTCTTCCTGCAACTTTACTTCTGCTTGCTGCAATGAAGCTGTGTAGGAAGCGATCAGCGGTTGGGCTTTCTGAGAATAGGCAGTTGCCGCCGGCACTTGCTCCGCGTAACTCAAAGCTCTTCGCCAGGATTCTGATGCTTTAAACCAGGCGTTTTTGCCCTCAAAAATTTGAGCTTCCGCTGCTAAAGTCACAGCTTGAGTATAGGCATTTTCCGAAATTCCTTCGACATTTTTGCGCTCGCGAGCTTCGGAAAGTTTGGTTTCGTATTTGGGAACTAGCAGTTTAGCTTGTTGGTAAGATGTCGTGTTCGTGGGAATTTCTGATAGGATGTCGAGGGATTCTTCCCAACCTGATTGCACTTGAGCCCAAGTCTCGGCTGTCTGAGCTACTGCTTCGCGAGCTTCTGCTATTTGGGCTCTACTTTTGGCGGCGAGCAGCGTTTTTTCCGCTGTTTTCTCTGTGCTTAACTGCCGATTTCCAGTTGCTACATTCTTCCGGTACTCCTGCTTTTTTTTCTGAGCAAACGGATAAACTGGACTGTCTGCGGGGATTTCTCCGAGTTCGGCGATCGCACTTTGCCACAGAGCTTGCGCTTCCTGCCCCTTCTCGGCAGAATAAGGCGGATTTTGGGTTTTCTGGGCTGCTGACTGTGCGAGGCGCGCTGCATCGATCGCAGAGTTTAAATTCTGATTTTGCGAACGATAGCTTTCCAAGGCGCTTTGAGCTTCACCGCGATGAATTGACCAGGAGGGAATCGGTTCCAAAAGGGCGATCGCCTGTTTTAACTGTTTCTGCGCTTCTTGGGGGCTGTTGGCAACTTTTGAGGTTTTCAGCGTCTTCGTCGAATTCTCGCTCAACTGTTTGGCATTAGCTAAAGCACTACATTCTCCGATGACGCAGGGGCGGCTCAGCATATAATAACCGCCTGCCAAAACTAGCGCCGCGACACTGATGATTCCTACTGCAGCCAGCATCGCAAACGGTGACTGCTTGGGTTTTTGGGCAACTGTTACCGCTTCCATATCCAGCGGATTGAAGGGATTGTCTGCAATATCTGCCGGGATTGCTTGCACGCTGAAGGCGATCGGATCGGAATTGCTGGAACTCTCAGAAAAATTGGGGAAATATTCTTCATCCCACGCATCTTTCTCATCCGTTTCTAACGGTATCTCCTCCTCTACATCCGCCGTCTGTACCACATTTTCTGTTAAGACTATCCCCGTTTCTTCAGCAGGGGGATTCTCGGTTTTTTTGAACAACAGCACTGTTTTTGGTTTTGACAAAACAGGGTTGTGCATGGTAAAAGAATGGAAAGCATAAGGCTGTTTTTGCCCGGTAATTTTTAGGCAAAGTCCAATCTGTTGAATAGATTCTGGTTTTATTTCGAGAATTGCTGCTTCTAGCACCGCAAAAGTCGGTTTGGCTTTGAGAACTAAACTACGCGGGTGTTCTCCCACAACCGTTAAAGATTCATCTCGAAAATCGCAACTAATATAAAGCGGTAAGTTTTTAAATCCGGCTGCTTGCAAGTGTTGCTGCAATTTTACTTCTAGAAGTTGGGCGTTGCTTTGGATCGTTGCTGCTGTCATATTTTCTCCTCTGTCTTATCTCACAAGTTTCGATTTTAGATTTTGAATTTTAGATTTTAGATTGCAGAACAGTCGGGATTTTGGATTTGTTTGAACTTTCACCCCGATTCATTCCAAATCTTAACTCTGAAAATTCAAGTCGCCACAAAATCTTAACTCTCAAATCTCAGCTTGCAAAGCCTGTCCATAACTTTCGCTGTAATAAACTTGAGTCACATCAAAACGTCCGCCATATTGTTTGAAAGGTGCGGCTGCATAACCAAGCGGCAGCAAACAGCAAACATCTACTTCTTCGGGGATTTGAAAGGCTTCTTTCACCTTAGCGCTGACAAAACCTTCCATCGGACAACTGTCTACCCCAAAACTTTTAGCTGCAATCATTAAGTGGGCTACTGCGAGCATTGTATGTCTGTTTGTCCAAGCTTCTAGGGAGTCGAAGCAGGGACGGTTATCGAACAATTGCGGGATTGCTTGTCGCATATAACCGGCTAAATTGTCATTCATTGCGCCTGTGGTTTTGCCCAATTCGATGACGGCTTCGGTGTTTTCGGGGCTGCCGACGCGCCGATCGCCACAACAGATTAATACTACTGGGGCTTCTACCACTTGGCGCTGATCGAAGGCGCAAGTTTTTAATTTTTCTTTGCTGGCTGCGTTTTGAAGTACGATAAACCGCCAAGGCTGCAAGTTGTAACCAGAGGGCGATCGCACTCCCAATCGCAAAATCTCTGCCAATATTGCTGGGGGAATCGGATCGGGTTGGAAGCTGCGCGCGGCCCGCCGGCTTTCGATCGCCGTTTTAACATTAATTGAAGGTTGGATTTCAATTGTCATGGATAATTGGTAATTGGTAATTGGTAATTGGTAGTTGGGAATTGGGTATCCGGTATCGGGTACTGGAAGTTGAAAGTTACAAGTTCAGTCCTGGACGAATAACCTAATTATTTAGGGTGCGCCGTGGGCAGCTTACGCCCATTAGGAATTGGGAATTATACCAGTTCCCAAAAGGATGCAACTCTAAAGAATATCCCAACCATTATGCAGTCATTCCCAATTTTTTAATCGAAAATCGAAAATCGAAAATCGAAAATGGTATCATCCCAAGCCCAACTCGCGCTTGAGCAAATTAATCGACTTAGATCCGATGTAATTTTCGGAGCATATCAGTTGCGGGGGACGAATAATATCTTCTCTAGCCGCATTGATGGCAGCTTTTACTGTAGCAAAACTCGGTTGGTCGCAAAAAATTGTTCTGGCCGATCGCACGATCGAGTTAATCTTGTACTCGTCTGACACCAAGGCCGTCATCACCAGCAAATCCTCTCCCCGGATGCTGTGGATGATGACTTCGGTCGATCGTAGCATTCCCGGACTCAGGCTAACGAGACCCAAATAACTGTCTTTAGGCAAACCCCCGACTAGCTGGATTTCCTGGCTGTAGTCATAGATGTCTACGGGAATAACTCGCACTGAACGCGGTGCCGAAATTGATTCTGCTTCTCCGATAAAATATCGACTCGTGATCACAGTTCCCGAAGAGATTTGATCCAAAAAAGTACCTAGCTGTTCCATCGGCACTAACTGTATGGGAATGCGGAGAGCTTGTTCGAGCTCTTTCGCCATCAGTTCACCCACGCCGATGTCTTCTGTGGGGGCTGTGACGACCACGCGGGCGCTGCACCTGAGCCGCCAGTCAATTTCGGTCAAAAATAATTCCCTCGCTTGGTTGAGCGTACAGCCCTGTTCCAGCAGTTGATCGATACTTCCTTGTACTATTTTATTGGCCAGGGGATATTCTTCGAGGATCGGAGATTTGAGTTTGTTGCCTACAACTTCGTTACCTTGAGCGCGGACGTAAATGCCCGATCCTGCTTGGGCTTCTACGAGTCCGGTATTTTCGAGCTGGCGGTATACTTTGCTGATGGTGTTGCGGTGCAAACCCGTCTGCATGGCTAGCTGTCTGGTGCTGGGCAAGCGGTGTCCGGGCGGAAATTGTCGCGAGGCGATCGCAAACCTGATTTGATTGAATAGTTGGGTGGATGCTGGAATATCGCTATCGGTTTGAATATGAAATTGAACCATTATTAAAGGCTCCGACGACTTCAACTTAGTATTTTTATAACGTCGAGTACCGCGCCTAGGATTGCTCGGATATCTCTGTCTATAGCATAATCTTATTTGGCTGCTCTGCTGCAGCCGTTCTGCCGAGCGGGCGATCGCCCCGAAGAGGCGATCGATCGCAGCCTGCAGAGTTTCCTCAACAATCAGGTACTTTCAACTCTTAGCTTTATTTACTCTACAATTTTGAGATCGCTTACTGTTTTTCTACCCGTCAGCAAATAAGTTTGCATTTGCCCTTTACCTTTAATCTCGATCTCGCCACGATCTTCAAATTCATATTTATCCTGCAGTAAGTCATAAGTATAGTGGCTGACTTGAATGCGGCCTGTTATGCCGTGAGATTCCATGCGGCTGGCTGTATTTACCGCATTTCCCCACAAATCGTAAATGAATTTTTTAGTGCCGATTACCCCCGCTACCACCGGGCCGCTATTAATCCCGATGCGGAGGTCAAATTTCGCGTCTAGCTTCACATTTAATTTCTCAATTGCTACTAGCATATCCAGCGCCATTTCGGCGATCGCCTCTGCGTGGTCTGGACGTTCAATGGGAATACCTGCTGCTACCATGTAAGCATCCCCGATCGTCTTAATTTTTTCTAAGCCGTGCTTCTCACTCAGTCCGTCAAAAGCTGAGAAAATTTCATTCAGCAAGTACACTAATTTAGTGGCAGACATGGTAGTAGAAATTTGGGTGAAATTCACCAAGTCAGCAAAAAGAATTGTTGCTTTTTCAAACTTGTCTGCAATTACCCCCGGTTCGTGCTTCAACCGAGTGACAATCGGTTCTGGCAAAATATTTAGCAGTAAACTTTCTGTTTTTTTCTGTTCTTTCATGAGTGCAGACTCCATCTGCCTGCGCTTAGTTATGTCATGAAAAAACACAGAAATGCCGTCGTGAGAAGGAAAAACTCGGACTTCCAGCCACAGTTTTAAGGGACGATAATATTTTTCAAAAGCCACCCCAATTTGTTTGGCGACAGCTTCATGATACTCTTTATAAAAATCAGAATTCACGAATTCTGGAAACTCTTCCCAAAAATTTTTACCATAAAGTTCTTCCTGCGAGCGCTTCAAAAATTGCGAGCCTTTGTAATTGACGTAAGTAAATCGCCAATGGGTGTCGAAAGCAAAAAAAGCATCGCTCATTCCTTCTAAAAAATTGACAATTTGCTCGTCTGTAGAACGGAGTTTTTCTTCTACTTGTTTGTTCTTGATCTGTGCGCGCTTTAATTTAGTCAGATTTATTCGCAACTCCATCTGGTGAATAATTTGCCGTCCTAAAGTCCGCAGCGCTTCTAGCTGTTCTGGGGTGAGATTACGAGGAACTGTATCTATCGCGCACAAAGTGCCGATCGGATAACCATCAGGAGTTACTAGCGGGGCTCCAGCATAAAACCGAATATTTGGATCGGAAGTTACTAGCGGATTGCCGACAAAGCGATCGTCATCTAGAGCATTGGGTACAACTAGCAATTCGTTGGGATTTAAAATAGCGTGGGCGCAAAAAGCTAACTCTCTCGGAGTTTCTGGCGCTTCCAGACCAACTTTGGATTTAAACCACTGTCTGTTAGAATCTATTAAGCTAACTAAAGCAATCGGAGTGCCGCAAATATAAGATGCTAAAGCTGTTAGATCATCAAAAGCTGCTTCGGCTTCTGTGTCGAGAATGTTGTAGCGGTGAAGTGCTTCTAGCCTCTCTTCTTCGTTGCTGGGCAAAGATGCAGCTTGCATCGGAGGCCGCGAGGATCTAGGTTTACGAACAATGCGTGGAAGTATTAGTGCAGCGAATTTTCTGACTTGCGAGACCACTTTTTTAGCTAATATCGAAAGACTTATTTGCCAACCTTTATTCATCTTTATCTTTTTTCACACCTGATGGAACTGCGTATGTGCGATCTAACTCGGCTCAACTTACGTATTTACCGCAACTAACTCCTCAATCTCTGGAGCTGTTGTGGGCAATTTCCCTGTCAATACTTCTCTACCCTCATCGAGGACAAGTATATCATCTTCTATGCGTATTCCGCGCACATCGGCAAATTTTTCCAACTCCTCCCAGTTCACAAAATCTTCATATTTAGCGCGATTTTCTGGGTGATTTAAGATTGCCGGAACTTGATAAAATCCCGGTTCGATCGATACTAGCATTCCCGGACGCAAAACTCGATTCAACCGCAAAAACCCCAACCCAAACCGACTGCTTCTGGTTCTTCCTTCTTCATAGCCAGCCAAATCGCCTAAATCTTCCATATCGTGAACATCCAAACCGATTAAATGTCCGATACCGTGCACAAAAAATAGCGCATGAGCATCCATGTCTACCAAATCTTCAACATTACCCCGCAAAATACCTAAATCAACTAATCCTTCCGCCATAATCCGAGCAGCTAACAGATGAATGTCTTGATATTCCACCCCCGGACTAATTTTATCAATACAAGCATCGTGCGCTGCCAAAACCACATCATAAATCGCTCTTTGAGTCGGAGAAAACTTGCCAGAAACCGGCCAAGTGCGAGTCACATCAGCCGCCCATCCCGTTGATGTTTCCGCACCGACATCTGCTAACAACAAATCTCCGGTTTGTAGGGGATTGTGATAATGTTCGCTGTGCAGCACTTCTCCATGCACAGTCACGATACTGGGATAGGCATAGGTCATGTTTTTGGAGATGATGACACTTTCCATTGCAGCGCGCACCCCCGCTTCAATTTGAGCATTTCGGGTTGCCGCCATCCCCGCTTTGTGAGCTTCTACGGTGACAGCGGCAGCTTGACGCAATTCTGCCAAACTGGCTGCATCGTGGCTCAGGCGCAGAGATATAATTGCCTTGGTTAATTCTAGGTCAATTCCGGTTGGCGATTTGGGCGGTGCGAGAGGGCGATCGAGAATTTCACGCTGTTGCAACTGAGTCCAAGAATCCTGAATTGCGATCGTTGCTGCATTTGTAGATCGCGATTTCAATTCGGCCATTGGGAAAGCAGCATCAGCCCCAATTAGTGCGGCAATTTCTGCTCTTTTCGGCATTTCTCCGTGCCAAAGAGTGCTGCTAGCAGGTGCGTCATCTAAGAACAATTCTAATTTGCCCGATTCTAAGCGAATGGCAGCATTTTCTAAGGGCAAACCAGCAAAATATAAAAAGTGACTGCTGGCACGAAAGGGATAAGTAAGTGCCGGATAATTGCGAGGAATGCTGCGCCCCGACCATAAAATTACCGGAAAATTAATTAAACTGGCCAGTTTTTGCCGCCGTTGGTGTAGAATATTAGTTAACAAATCATCACCTTGTGTAATTGTCATGGGTAAAAACCTATAATTTTGAGTTGGGTTTGCAGTCAGCCACAAGTTTTTGCATTCTCAGCATTAAAGCCCTAAAATTCTGACGGTCAATTTGGCAGCCATTTTTGAGAAAATTCTCATCTGTCACTTATTTTTTGCTAGCATTTATAGGCTGTCTTTTTTATAGTCTTTGTCGTCATCGCCCGGATGATGTGGTTAAGCAGTAAGCCTGAGCCACAGGCAGGAAAACCGGCTGAAAGTGCTACTTTGTAGGAAATTAGCATAATTATCACAACACCCGCAATGAGTCAAATTCCTTGGTCTGGTTTTTGTTGATAGGGTGACGTGAGCGATATCCTCTATTGACTGTTTTATAATTTAGACTTTAAAGTATAAGTAAAATTCACTGAAAAAACATGAAAATTTCTCATAAAGCTCCTCAAACTTCTGTGCAAGTACGCGACTGGCCGATCGCACATTTACCGGGATTGAGCAAGGAAAACCAATCTCAACTGGAAGAGTGCAGTATCACCACAACCGGACAACTAATTCGCCTTACGAAAACGCAAGCGGCGAAAGTGTTGCTAGCCAATCAATTACAGATTAACATTCAATATGTTAATAAATGGGTAGCGATGGCAAATTTGGCTGGAATTCCAAGTGTAGGGTGTCAGTATTGCGGGCTGTTACTGCACGCCGGCGTTGCTTCTCCGGCTCAATTGGCTCAAATGCCCGTGGAGAGATTGCACCAACAAGTTTTAAGGCTGCACGTAGCGACAATGCAGCGCAATGACTTGACTCCTTCAGTCGATCGCGTGCAAAAATGGGTTCAACAAGCTAGATTAGTCAGTAGTCATTAGTCATTAGTCATTAGTTAGTAGTCATTATTATGTCAATTCAAGTTTACGGAATCCCCAACTGCGGAACCTGCAAAAAAGCTTTCCAGTGGCTCAAAGATAGCGATGTTAATTACGAGTTCATTAACACAAAAGAACAGCCGCCGACTCGCGAAACAATTCAAAGCTGGGTAGCTGCTTTAGGTTTTGAACCCATGCGAAATACTTCCGGTCAATCTTACCGCGCTTTGGGCGATGACAAGAAAAATTGGACTAGCGAACAGTGGGTAGATGCTTTTGCTAAGGATGCGATGCTGCTGAAACGTCCTCTTTTCGTTAAAGATGGAACGGCTGTTTTAGTAGGTTTCAAAGAAGACGTAATTCGAGAAAAATTGGAGCTTTCAAGGGGCTAAGTTCAGCCAGTTGTTCGCCGCAAAAACTTAAGTTCGCCCACATCATCCGAGAAACCCCAACGCTCGTAAAACGGCATCATGTTCGGCAAACAATTAAGATAAAAATGCTCGACAGATTGCAATTTGGGATGACTTAAAACTGCATCCATTAACTTCGCGCCCAGTCCCATTTTTCTGTGTGTCGGCTTGATGATGACATCAAAAATCATGGCTCTGTAGACAAAATCGGTAATGACGCGGGTAATGCCAATTAGTCGATCGGTCTCATCGACAAAACCAATGGTAACATCAGTTGCCGCCAGCATTTTCACAACATCCTCCCGCGTCCGCTTGTCGCTCCAAAACTCGTTTTTGTACAAATCCATCAAGTCGGAAACCTGGCTTTCGGTCAAAGTTTCGACAATTCGGTAGTTATCCATATCTTCCCTCATAAAAATTAGAAGACTAAAGTCCTCACCACCCACCAAGTTATTATTGTTTTACTGTTACCAAGCTAGACATTGCTTCACCCCATAGCATGAAGTTTACTGCTGCACTTCCGTTTCCGGGCTTTCAAATACCACTTTTGCATAAATCTCGCTCATCGACATTTGCACTCCCAAGGAAGCAAAAGAAACTGTTGCTGTCTCTCCCTCATATTCCCGAAATAACCATTCATTTGGTTCGGTTTTAATATATTGTGCGACTAAAAACTCAGATTGATTGACTAACACATATTCACAGAATTCAGGGATAGATCGATAAAACCGAAACTTATCCTCTCGATCGAAATCCTTGGTAGACTTAGAAAGCACTTCCACGATGAGCATCGGATTGAGGATCTCATCACTGCGTCCCTCGGTAAAAACTGGCTCCCCTTCAATCACCATCACATCCGGGTAAGTTCCCCGTCGATACCGAGGAATCCACCACCGCAAATCGTTGTGAAAAAGCTCATAGGGCTGCCCCTCAAGCAAATTTCCCAAGACTCTACTCAAATTTCGGATAATCCGGCTGTGATTAATACTACCACCACTCATTTGTACAATTTCTCCATCGCGGTATTCATTTCTAAACTCAGCAGTTTCCTCTAACTCCCGGTACTCATCTGGAGTATAAAACTTTGCCTTACTTTGTACTAACATTGTTGCCTCTGTACTAACTTTTATCTGCGTTAATCTGCGTTAATCTGCCTACATCTGCGGTTAAAAATCATAATTAACAGTATATCACAACAAAAAAGAAACGCCCAACTGCAAAGAGTCAGGCGTTTTCCACTATTTCAAAAACAGGAAAAATTAATCCCGGCTAGACACCAAATTCGAGTCAATTTTCGCAGCCACAACAGGTTGCACCTGACTCAATGCCGACTGCAACATGGGAGTTTTGGTAATAGCATCATTGGCCAAATTAAACAAAGGATTCGACAAAATTCCCGCCAATGTTGTCGCCACCAAAGTGAGTACAACGCTGACTTGCAAAGGCCGCATTCCCTGAAGGTTCCAGCGAACTTCGGGATAATTTTTCACCGCGTCTGACATTTCTTGAGGTTCTTTTACTACCATCATCTTGACCACGCGGATGTAGTAGTAAATCGAAACTACGCTGGTAATTAATCCCAGAATAACTAAACCGTAAAGTCCTGCTTGCCAGCCGGCCCAGAACAGATAGATTTTGCCGAAAAATCCAGCCAGGGGCGGAATTCCACCGAGAGAAAGCAGGCAAATACTTAAGGCTAAAGTTAACAGCGGGTCTTTTTGGTACAAACCTGAGTATTCGCTAATTTGGTCGGTTCCAGTCCGCAGCGAGAACAGGATTATGCAAGCGAAAGCGCCCAAGTTCATAAACAGGTAAACCAACAGATAAAATATCATGCTGGAGTAACCGGCTTCTGTTCCTGCAATCAAACCCAGCATCACAAAACCGGCTTGGGCGATCGACGAATAAGCCAAAAGCCGCTTCATGCTAGTCTGGGCGAGGGCAACCACATTTCCTAACACCATGCTGAGAATGGCTAAGGCCGTGAACACGAAGTGCCACTGTTCGATAAGTGCGGGGAAAGCAGTTGTTAACAAGCGGATTGCTAGGGCAAAACCGGCTGCTTTGGAACCGACAGAAAGAAAGGCAACAACGGGTGTAGGAGAACCTTCGTAAACGTCTGGAGTCCATTGGTGGAAGGGAACCGCAGAGATTTTGAAGGCGATGCCGGCGATCGCAAAAACTAAAGCAATCACCAAACCGAGAGATTGACCTTCATTCACAGTAGAAAGGTTAGCAGCGATCGCACTTAACTGAGTTTCGCCGCCCGACAATCCGTACAGCAGCGAAATCCCGTAGAGAAACACCGCCGAAGAAGAAGCCCCAATTAACAAATATTTCAAAGCAGCTTCATTGGAACGCGGGTCGCGTTTTGTGTAACCCGTCAGCAAATAAGACGAGATACTCAGAGTTTCCAACGAAATAAAAATCATCACCAATTCATCAGCGCCGCTGAGGAACATTCCCCCCAAAGTAGCGGTGAGTAAAATGCCGATGAATTCCGCTAAAGCAGTACCAGTTTGCAGTACATAGCGAACGGATATCAAAATAGTGACAGCCGCAGTCAAAGCGATAATTCCGCGAAACACTAAACTCAAGGCATCGCTGTTAAAACCGCCTAGAAACGAGATGGTATCAACGTTATCCCACTGCAAACACAAGGCAGCGACGGCGGCTAGCAAACCCGCAACGGCAACGTAGGGAGTCCAACCAGATGAACTGCGGCCTACGATTAAATCGCCGACGAGAACCACCAAGAGGGTGATGATGACAATTCCCTCTGGCAAGATAGTTCCAGCATTTAGCTGGGCAGCAAGAGTAGCAAAATCCATATTTTCAGGCAGGTTGGGTAGTACAAGCCGCAAAGGCTGTAATGGGCTGTGAACTTGTAAAAATTCTTTACCAAACACAGATTGTAGCGGATTACAGCTTCGCGATCCCAATTGGGCGGGTGTTTGTTGCCGGAGAGTGGATACTCGGTAGCGGTTTTGCATACATGGGCGGGCATTGTAGAGATTGCTGACAATCAAGCATTCAGGATACCCGCCACGTGATTCCTCCGTCCATAAATAAAAAACCTGTATCTGATCGAGAAGCCCCCGAATTTATCTCGCGCAAGTCAATTCTTCAATTCTTTAATCTAAAATCTAAAATCTAAAATCGCGCAATCGATTGACTGATGTCACCTGCGGCTATCGTCGCGATCGACCATAACTGCCACAATATAGAAAGTTAAACCAGTAATTCGGCATAACCGAAAGCATTCAGGATACCCGCCACGTGATTCCTCCGTCCAGAAATAAAAAACCTGTATCCGATAAAGGAGCCCCCGAATTTATCTCGCGCAAGTCAATCCTTCAATTCTTTAATCTAAAATCTAAAATCTAAAATCGCGCAATCGATTGACTGATGTCACCTGCGGCTATCGTCGC
>NZ_JAUBUB010000011.1:0-5236 GCF_036705265.1 Microcoleus sp. B4-C2 | reverse complement strand
CGATAAAGGAGCCCCCGAATTTATCTCGCGCAAGTCAATCCTTCAATTCTTTAATCTAAAATCTAAAATCTAAAATCTAAAATCGATTGACCTCCAGTATACGATTAAATGTAGGCACACTATCTATTAACTTTAATCTATCTTACGTTTTTTTAGGTGGAGCTACTTAGAAGATGGTTTGGGAACTGCAACGGTGGTAACACGGACATTCGGATCGATGGCGTCACCTTGAGAATAAATATAATCAAATGCCGATCGATCTTTAAGCATATGTGCCCGCAGAAACAGCGCGCTCCAACGGGCGATCGTTTCAATACCCACGGCTCGCTCTAAGGTAGCAGTATTGCGATCGGGCATCGCACCAGCGGGGTTATTAACATCGGTAATGCCGAAGTGATTTGCACCCATAACAGTAATCAAAGCTTTGGGTGGTGTTTGAATTTGGTCAAAAGTGCTTTGAGCTCGATCGGGCAGGGCGACACCATCGATAGATCCTTGAATCAACGCCACTGCAATGCCATCATTAGCGATGGGTACAAATTCATTAGCAATAGGATTCCGCAAGTTAGCTCCAAAAAATGCAGCAGCTAATAGTTCTTTCGGGCGCGTAAATGGCTCTTGACACAGATACAATTCTGGGAGACATTTGTTAGCAATCACCGATAACCCCACTGCACCACCAAAAGAATGACCCAATAAACCAAGGCGCTGCGTATCGATAACAGACGCGATCGGAGATGTGGGCTTTGTGTTTTCGATCGCCATTTGAGACAAAACCGCCGCAATTTGCGAAGTTTCCGACGCCAAATTAGGCGGTGAAGTGGGATTGAAGGGCGAAGGCCGCAAATGGTTCGGAACGACCACCACAAAGCCGTAGCGCGCCACATGGCTAGCGTAATCTGAATAAAATGATTTATCTACAAGCGCACCTTGCAATAAAAGCACAATGGGAAAAGAGTAATTACCAGAATTAATATCGGATGGTTTAGGATAATAAATATCAGCTAAATCGTTATTGCCCGATATAGTCGTACTGTAAAAGCTAGTCTCTTTAAATGGCGGTCTATAATCGATTGTTGTCGCAAAAACTTTGCCACCAATGACAACAAACGCAGCAATTACACAAACAATTGCTAGAGTTTTTACTGAAAAAAAATCATGGTTTAAATTCATCATTATTTTGGGTTTGAGAGTGCGTGCATCAGCTACTAAAAAAAAGCAAGTTGGCGACTTGCCATTAAGGGAAATTTGTGTAAAAATTGCCAATCAAATGATATCATGTCCCCTCGATCGCAATTTGTGTAGGGGCGGGTTCACCCACAATACCTGCCAATAATTGACAATCTCAAAAACCCGCCCCGACCGGGATAGTATGGTTAATCGATCGAACATGATATGACTCCTAAATAAACACGATTCCCGATCTTACACCCTTTTTGAATACTTGAAGTTTAGTGTGGCTTATAGCCCGACCAAATCCTCTTTATAAAAACCTTTTCTAGAGTGGTAAATCGGAATTTCGATTGCCAATGTCGCCCCTTGATCCGGTATCGAAAAACAACTCAGTTGTCCCCCGTGGTCGTCCACTACAATAGTATAGCTAATCGATAACCCCAAACCCTTCCCTGTTCCCACTGTCTTCGTTGTAAAAAATGGCTCAAATATGCGTTGTTGAATCTCTTCGGTTATGCCGGGGCCATTATCAGTAATATAAATACCCACTTGAAAGTCGGAGAGTAACTTCGTGCAAATAGTAATAGTAGGGATCGAGCTGCTATCATCTACATCATTTGCCCAACGTTTTGGGGATTGCAACGCTTCAATCGCATTAGTCAGAACATTCATAAAAACCTGATTCATTTGCCCCGCGTAGCATTCTATCTTTGGCAGATTATCATACTCTTTTACCACTTTAATTATCGTTTGCTGTGCTTCATCTTTCAGCCGATGCTGCAAAATCATCAGCGTACTCTCAAGTCCTTCATGGATATCCACCGCTTTTAACTCAGCTTCATCGAGTCGGGAAAAATTCCGCAGCGATTGCACTATTTCTCCAATTCGGTCAGCTCCTATGCTCATAGAAGCAATTAGCTTCGGCAAGTCATTCCTGAGAAAAGCGAAATCGATTGCCTCCAGTTGTTCCTGGATAGCTGCTGTGGGATTGGGGAAATCTTCTGTGTAAAGTTGCACCAGCCTCAGCAAATCTTCAGTGTACTCCCTTACGGGCGAGAGGTTCCCTTTAATGAAGCTAATCGGGTTGTTAATTTCGTGAGCTACCCCTGCTACGACATTCCCTAAACTTGACATTTTCTCGCTTTGGATGAGCTGAGCTTGTGCATTTTGTAACTGTTGTAGAGCCAGCTCTAGTTGTTGGGATTTATTCCGCTCTTTAGCCTCAGACTCCTGCAATCGCGCATTTTGCTCGTGCATTTTTTTTTGCAAACGCTGAATAGTTAGTTGATTTTCGACACGAGCTAAAACTTCTTCTAAATGAAATGGCTTGGTGATGTAGTCTACTCCTCCCACAGCAAATGCTTTGACTTTATCCAAGACTCGATCTAGGGCGCTCAAGAAAATAACTGGAATACCCGAAGTTCTGCCATCCGCTTTTAAATGTTGGCAAACTTCATAGCCGTTCATCTGGGGCATCGTGATGTCCAATAAAATCAAATCTGGCGGGGTAGAACGCGCTGCTTTTAATGCCATTTCCCCGTTGATTACGCCCCGAACTTTATATCCTTTGTCGCTCAACATAGTCGATAAAAGACGCAGGTTGTCGGGAGTATCGTCAACCACTAAAAGATTGGCAACATGAGATGCTAATTGCTGGCTGTTCATGGGATTATTTGTTCGGTTAAGTCAGTAATTTTATCAAAGCGAAAATTATGAATCCAATCGGTGATAATCTCAGCAGAAAAACTATCGGATTCAGGGATTGTGGAGACTAAACTTAAAATCAGGCAGGCATCAGCATCGATAGCTCCATGATGTAACTGTCTCACCCAATCCGTAGGCATTGTCGCCAAAGTTGTCCTTAATTTTTCAGTTTTTTTCCCTTCTTTTACACTCAAGTCTTGACCCTCAAGGTGAGATAATGTAACGTTCGGTAAATCTTCATAAATATACTGTACCCCTAAATGTTCAGCCATTTTGGCAAAAATCACTTCTTCTTGAAAAGGCTTGCTCACAAAATCGTCACAGCCTGATGATAAAACAATGGCTCGCTCTTCCTCAAAAGCGCTAGCGGTCAACGCAACAATTGGGGTAGCCTCATCTTGAATCTTGGCTTTAATTTGTCTGGTAGCCTCATACCCGTCTATCACAGGCATTTGCATATCCATCCAAATTAGGTGAGGTTTCCAAGTCTCCCAGATTCTAATAGCTTCTTGACCATTTACTGCTTCGCGCACCTCCAAGCCAAGCGGTTCGAGAAGATCAACCAATAGCAAACGGCTCTCCCATTTATCATCAACCACCAAGATGCGATATGAGGGTTGGTTGGGTTGTAAACCAATTACCCGCCTTCTTGATTGTCGAGGTTGAACTTCAGCCATCTCTGGAGAACTAATTTGGATATCAAAACTAAAAATTGTTCCTCGATGCAAGGTACTGCTGACGGTAATGTCTCCTCCCATCAGTTGTACGAATTGTCGGCTGATTGGTAAACCCAAGCCTGTTCCTTCTTGAGATTTCCGACCTGCGTCAGTTTGCACAAAAGCCTTAAATAAAGAATCTAGCTCAGTAGGAGCAATGCCGTAACCAGTGTCTTCCACTTCAAACGTAATAGTCCGTGGTTCGTTGTCTGTTGGGGACTTTTGTTTCGCACTAATTGCTGCAACCCGAAGCGTCACACTTCCCTTGCTCGTAAACTTTATCGCATTTCCTAGCAGATTAATCAATACTTGACGCAATTTACTTTCGTCAGTTTTTACATACTGAGGAATGTTAGAATCGATGTGCCAACTGAGCTGTAAATCTTTAGAATCCGCTTTAATTTTGAGCATTTCTTCGAGAGAATGGAGCAAATGATACAGGTCAAAGCTAGTAGGATTTAAGGTAATCCGACCTGCCTCTATTTTAGACATTTCCAGCACGTCATTAATCAGCGTCAGCAAATGCTCGCCAGAACGACTAATGATGCCTATCTGTCCCTGCTGTATCTGAGAAAGGGATGAGTCGCGCGCCAGCACTTGGGTAAAGCCGAGAATTGCATTGAGGGGAGTTCGCAATTCGTGACTCATTTTTGATAAAAATTCGCTTTTAGCCTTGTTAGCCGCATCTGCAACTTCTTTGGATTTTTGTAAGGCTGCCTCTGCTTTTTTACTTTCCGTAATATCGCTAGCTGTGCCAGTTATTCCGAGAATTTTTCCCTCGGAATCCCGCAATACAAGTGAATTAAACCGGAGATTGATAGGTCTACTATCTTTAGCTAATTGTATAGTTTCATACTGAAATACAGACTCTCCATTCAGCATACGTTGGAATATCTTTTTATCTTTTGGAAGTTGTTCAGGTAGCTGAAAATCACTAAATTTTCGCCCTATCATTTCTTTAGGCAAGTAGCCAAATATATGTTTTACAGCAGCGTTGACGAAGGTATAACGCCCTTCGATATCAAGTGACCAAATCATATCCTGCGATGTTTCAACTAAGTCACGGTATTTAGCCTCGCTTTCTTTGAGCGCTTCTTCTACCCTTTGACGCTCGGTAATGTCGTTAGTGACTAACAGAATACACGCTTCTCCACCCAGCTCAATAATATCTGCTGATACCAGCATCTTCCTCACCTCGCCTGATGAAGTACGACAATCGAATTCCTGATTGCGAACCACTCCTGATTCTTGCAAGAGCTGTCTGTATCTGTCACATTCTTCTAAATTACCCCAAAAATTCAAATCAATTGCTGTAAAACCAATTACCTGTTCGCGAGAGTAGCTAAAAGTGCTGAGGAAACTGTCGTTCACTTCGATGTAGCGTCCATCTGCAAATCGGGCGATCGCGATCGGGTTAGGACTGGAACGAAAGGCTTTAGAAAACTTTTCTTCAGACTTGCCCAAGGCTCTTTCTGTCTGCATCCTGACAGCCATTTCCAGTTGCAATTCTTGCGTTCTTTCTATAACCTTACGTTCCAGCGTTCGCGAGTATTCCCCTAATTGATCGTAAAGCTGAGCATTTTCAATGGAAATAGCAATTTGGGCAGATAAAAGTTTTAACAATTCTAGGCGATCCGTAGTAA